>CAYYUX010000004.1:0-54481 GCA_964474975.1 uncultured Thermodesulfobacteriota bacterium | reverse complement strand
CTGTGGAATAGGCCCCTGTCATGAATACGCTGTGAACGACAATCTGCACCGCGCCTGTAAGCATCTGGCAGGCAAGGGCAAGGGCGAATAAGACGGCCCATCGGCCATCTCCTGTATGAAAGACCTTATGGGCAAGAAAGAGCATAAGGGGCAAAAAGGCCATGGCTCCGAGGAGCGAGGGGTGTATTAGTTCCAATAAAAGCGAGCCCGAGAGCATGAATACCAGTGAGCCGGCAAAGGCACCGGCGGCTTTGATCTCAAGTGTTTTACGTAAAAATAAAAATGTGAATAATCCGGCCAAGGCGATATTCAAGATAGTGGCATAACCCATGGCGAGGTGTGTTGGCAGTATGTAATAAAGAAAGCTGAATGGCGAAAATAGACCAAAGAGGGCTGAGCCCAAAAAGGGAACTCCAAGGGATTGATACGGGTTCCATAGGGGGATGTGAAGGGCGCGCATGGAGTCTATGCCGTAATGGATGAGAGGGTAATAGAGCAGGTAGAGGTTCTCGGAGCTGAAGGGGGCGATATGGCCCGTGGCCGCTCCCGTGACGTCAATGCGCCAGTATGCGAGGGCAAGGATGAGAAAGAGGAGAGCCGCGAGAGAAGTTGTATGTTTCTTCATGCCTTAGCCGTCTTTTCTTAGTTTCCAGACCCTGCTTGCCGCCTCGATGACGATGTTTTTTCCCATCTTTGATTCTCCGATGGTTCGCTCTCTGAAGATGATGGGGATCTCACTGACCTTGAAACCGGCCTTAAGCGTATGGTACTTCATCTCAACAAGAAAGGCGTAACCCTGCGCGAAGTTCTGTTCGTTGATAATATCTTTTAATACTTTTGATCTGAATAGATTGAAGCCTCCTGTCCAGTCTCTTATCCTGTGGCTTAGGACGAAACGCGCGTAGAGGTTGCCAGCTTTGCTGAGGATATGCCTTGCCATGGGCCAGCCGAGAATGGCGCCGCCGCGCACATACCTTGAGCCTATGACGAGGTCGGCCCCGGAGGTCTTCATCTCTTCAAGGAGTCTTGGGATATCCCCGGGGTCGTGAGAAAAGTCGCAGTCCATCTGCTGAATAAACTCGTATCCATTGGCAAGGCCGTGGTTAAAACCCTCGATATATGCCGAGGCAAGGCCAAGTTTTCCGCTCCTGTGGAGGACGCTTACGCTCAAGTTCTTTTTAGCGAGTCTCTCTGCTATCTCTCCTGTGCCGTCTGTTGAGTTGTCGTCTACTACAAGGACGTGGGCCCCCTTTGCCTTAAGGACCTCGCCGACCATCCGCTCAAGGTTGCCGGCTTCGTTATATGTGGGAAGTATTACAAGTAGCTTCATCTTAGAGATACCCCAGTGCCTCGAGTTTTTTCTTTGTCTCTTCGTCGGCCTCGATCATCTCCGCCTCATCTCCGCCTGTTCTCTCAGATAGCCACTTTTTAAGCATCTTCTCGAAGCGGGCCGAGACATCGGCGTTTTCTTCTGCCACGTTTTTTTCTTCTTTTGCATCATTCTCAAGGTCGTATAGCTCCGTAAGGCCCTCTTCAAGTTTGAAGTTCGAGGCGTAGGAGACATCTTCAAGGGTTTTTATAAACTTCCATTTTTTTGTGCGTATGGCTATCTGCGATCCGTGCGCACCCTCGTCAATGACGTACTCATGAACCTCTTCGGCCTTATTGTCAATAAGGGGGAGGAGTGACGCGCCCTCCATACCCTTTTTGGAGAGACCGAGAATATCAAAGGCCGTGGGGACAAGGTCGATGTTCATGGCCATGCCTTTTATTCTCTGCCCCGCGGGGATCCTGCCCGGAAGGCGCATGATAAGGGGTATGCGCATGGTCTCGTCGTAGACCCCTACATGGCAGAAGTAGTTACCCCGCTCGCCGAGATACTCGCCGTGGTCCGCCGTTATTATGACAAGGGTATTGTCGAGTACGCCGAGGGCATCCATGTGTTTAAAGAGACGGTCAAGTTCATAATCGAGGTATGTTATCTCCGCGCCGTACTCTGCTATGGGCAGGTCCACGTCTTCAATGCCCTGTCTCGTTAGCCAGCCCTTTGTCATTGCGTGCATCTCCACGGAGTCTACGGACCTTGACTTATCGCCGTCCTTGCCCGGGGCGTACATCTTGTGAAATGGTTTTGGCGCCTGATATGGAAAGTGGGCGTCAAATATATGTATCCATGAGAAGAAGGGTTTTTCGCTATTCTCTGTTATCCAGTTTTTAAGAATATTTGTACACTGGGAGCCTGCCCGCTCCATGCCGAGTACGGGAAAGTAATCAGTAAAGCCCCGCTCAAGCCCTCTGCACCACTCGGGGTTGAGGAGCGCCGCGCTTACGATGGCGCTACTGCGGTAACCCTCACGCCCAAGCCTCTCGGCTATGGTATCGAGGACGGGAAAGTTGTACTGGTAATTGTCCATGGTCTTGATGGACCTTGGAAATTTTGAGGCGAGAAGGGATACATGTGAGGGTATGGTTATATGCGACTGGGCGAAGTTGTTCATGAAGACAGCGCCTTCGCCTGCCATGCGGTCAAGGCAGGGCGTTTTTACGCGCTTATTCCCCATAAAGCCAAGGTGGTCGGCACGTACGGCGTCGAGGGTTATGATAAGGACGTTGGTGTGGGAGATATGACGGCGCTCAATCTTTTTTTTCACCTTCGAGATTATCTCCACTGGGCCTAAGCCCATTACCTTGCCGCTTTTATTCCTGAAGTGGAAGTCAACTTTTTCTCCGCCATACTTCGCGAGGTCTACCTCCACGTCATGCCACGATTTTTTTGTGAGTCTTTTCCCAAGGGCTGTAAGGGCGTTTTTAGAAAAAATGGTTTCTATCTTGCCGTTCCGCTCTATCGCCACCTCAACGCCGCCCTTTAGCCTCAGCCCCCTGGGGCCGCCCCTTACGCCTACTCCCATCTTGAGCCTACCGTCAACGGGGACGGGTACGGCCCTGTAGGTAAAGTGCGAGCCCTTGTCAAGCGACAAGACCTGCCGTGCGTCATCGCCGAGATAAAAGACCTCTTCTCTATTTGGGTTTTCTTTTTCGAAGCGGATGATGAAGGACTTATTGAGTTCACCAAGAAAGTCGTATCTCGCCTTTCCGTTATTCACTATTGCCGGGCCGCTCCAGCCCGACCAGTCAAACTCCGGGTCGTTACGGGGGCCAGCCGAGGTCTTGAAGAGAACCTCGATTGTTTTTCCCGCAAAGGCGTTGAGGTCAAGGCCCTCGTCAAACCACTTTCTATCGGCCTCGTTGCCCTTTGGGTCTATGTATTTTGTGAAGACAGAGGTCATCACTTCATCGGACTTTACGATAACCTCAAACTCCACGCCGTCGCCGGGCTTGTCCCATGCATCTTCGTTTATGCCCATGCCGAAGTCGAGGGTGTCGCCTTTTTTAATGTTTAGTTCCCTGAAAGAGACGATAGTCGAGGTATCTCCCACGCAGATGGCGGGGTGGGCGAAGAGGACTTTTCGTTCCTCGCCTCCTGCCTTGAAGGTAGAGACGTTTACCATGTTTTTCTGCTTGTAGGCGGAGTAGGGGCACTCTGTAAAGCCCCGCGTCTCTTTTTCCACTTCTGCGTGAAATATATTGCTTATAAAATCATACCCATCTGTAAGGGCAGGCGCCGCAAGTTCGGTGTATATTTCTTCTATCTCACAGGCGTTCTCGGCGATGGACTTTACAGGCGGTATGGACTTTCGCATCTTTTCCACGAGGCCGGGGTTCTTTATTATTTTTATTATTTTTTTGTAGAGGTCTTCATCGTCTCCCGCGCGGAAGTTAAGGCCGCCAGCGCCCTCGCATACGTACTCCGCCATGCCGCCTATGTCCGAGGCGATTACGGGTACCCCGGCGAGGTAGGCCTCATGTATGGTGAGCGGAGAGTTCTCGTACCAGATGGACGGCACGACAAGGACGTCTATCTCGGAGAGAATCTTGCCCACGTCTTTATTGTCATAGGCCCCGGGAAATTGTATTGCCTTGTTTTGCGCAAGCCCCTTGAGGTCTTTATTGTAATCTTTATATCCGTGAAAGGAGCCCTGCTCGCCGTATACGGCAAGCTCGGCGTTAGCTCCGTCGGCGAGCCTGTTGAAGGCCTTTATGAGCACATGGACTCCCTTTGATGGTATCCACGAGCCAATGTATCCGAAGCGTATTTTTTTTGTTTTTTTTCTCTTTATGCCCTCGAACAGGCCCTTGTCAAAGCCGTAATCGAGGTATGTTATTTTTTCTTTTTCCACTCCGAAGCCTACGTACTTTGCCATTAGAAATTTTGATGGCGCGATGAAGCGGTCGATACGGGAGCATATCTCGATGATGTGTCTTGAGCGTATGGCGATTTCCTCGGCAGGCCCCGTAGTATCTTTTTGGAGGGTCTTTGAGGAAAGAAGAAAAACCTTTCGAAGAAGCTCGACAGCTGTGCGCCTTCCCGGAAAAGATGGCATGTTCTTTTTAATGGCCGAGGCTGTCTTGCCCGCCCTGCCGCTCATGGCAAGCTGAGCGGCAAGGCACTCGGCGCAGGCCTTGTCCGATGGCCCGGCGCAGATGGCCAGATTACGGTCAAGGAGCTGACCCCGCTGGCAGAAGAGCCAGAAGTCGTGCAGTGTGTAGACGACAGGTATGCCCCGGGAGCTGGCCTCTTCCACGCAGGTAGTGGATAGACATGTGACGTGGTGAAAATGGACGACCTGCGGAGATGCCTCATCGAGAAACTCGCCGAATTTTCCGGCGATAATTTCGTTACGGTATGTCTTCGCGAACTCGGGGCCGCTCTTGAAGTTATTATTTATGGTGGTGATATGGAGGCCCATGAATTCTTTTGTCTTTACTTCATACTCTGGGCGCGAGGGGTCTGCCGCGCGGTGAAATACAAAGACCTCGTGGCGCCTTGCCAGCTCTACGGCGAGGTTAAACGTATAGACCTCTGAACCCGCCATATTGGCGGGAGGAAAACCGTGTATCACAAGGGCTATGCGCACATCAAACTCCTTTTATCTTCTTGCCGTCTCTGCCCGCAATTGCGTCAAGGCCGCCTTTGTACTGCGCGTAGACCTTTATAAAGGCAGAGAAGGGAACTTTCAATGTGTATAAAATTTTTTTAAGCAGCGAGGGTTCCTCGTGCCATATATAGGCGATGTCCCTTGCAGTGGATTTCATGATGTAGCGCATAAGGGCAGACCTTGTCGGCACTGTCCTTATGGCGAAAATCTCATTAAGCCGCCTGTGGCAGAGGCGCGTCCTTTTGAACTCGTATCCAAGGGGCCGTGTGTGAGAATGAATGACCGTTGCCTCAGGCTCGTAGACTATCTTGAAGCCCGCTTCAAGGGCCTTTTTTGACCACTCAAGGTCTTCGGCAAAGTTGGTTCTCACGTATGGTATCTTCTTCCAAACGCTCACCCTAACGGCAGAGCATACGTCGTCGAAGTTGCAGAAAAAATATCTCTCCATCGGTCTCATCCTATCATATTCTCCGCGGTCACTGATATATGATACGCGTCTCTCGGGGCTTCCCGTGAGCCACTTGTCGAGGTCTCTCTTTGTAAGTAAATGGGCGTCCTCTCTTGGCCGCTGTCTCGCGTATACCCCTGCCGTAAGGGGGTCGGCAAGAAAGGGTCTTATGATGGCATCGAGCCAGCCTCTGCCCACTGGCACGGCGTCCTGCGTCATGAGGACAACGAATTCTCCCTTTGCCAGTCCTATGCCCCTGTTCCTTGTCTCTCCGTGGTTGAATTCCTCGGGCTTAATCTCATATAACCTCAGTGGAAGCCCTTTAAGGCGCTCCACCGTGCCGTCCGTGGAGCCCGAATCCATGACGATTACCTCGAAGGAGTGCTTTGTCTCCTGGGCGAAGATGGCCTCAAGGCATTCTCCGAATACGACCCCTCCATTAAGAGAGGGTATGAGTATGGAGACGCGTATCTCTTTCATTAAGGCAATCTACTCCGCCTTGCCCGTGTTCTTGTGCCCCGCCTTCTTGGCGGAAGCGGCCCCGTGAGAGGAGATAAGCCTGCTGTATATCCCCTCCATATCACCGGCGTTTTCGCTTATGGTCTTTACCTTTGGAAGGCCCTCTGAGAGCCTCTCAAGGAGTGGGCGGTTTTTTATGATCATTTCCATCTTATGTCTCAAGTCTTCTGCGTCGCCTGTCTTGAAGACAAGCCCGGAGACGCCGTCCCTTACAAGCTCGGCCATGCCGCCGAGGTTGCTGGTGATGACGGGTATGCCTGATATGAAGGCCTCGTGTATGGTAAGCGGAGAGTTCTCAAACCAGATGGAGGGCACTATGAGGACGTCTATCTCTGAGAGTACCTTTGAAATGTCCTTGTTGTCAAAGGGGCCCATGAACCGCGCCTTCGCATTGCCCTCTCCCTCTGCCTTGGCGCGGAGTTTGGCTGTATAATCGGGATACCACGTAAGGTCACCGTATATCTTCAGCTCGGTCTGCCGGGCTGTTTCTTCGGAGAGGCCGTTGAAGGCGTCTACAAGGACATGAACACCCTTATGCGGGACAAGGCTTCCAGTGTAGCCGAAGCGCACTTTCTTTTCTCTTACACGTTTTATCCTGCCAAAGGAGCTTACATCAAAACCATTATCAGAGTGGAGGATTTTTTCTTCAGGTATGCCGAACTCCACGAAGCGGTCCTTTAAAAAAAGAGATGGAGATACGAAGAGGTCTACGTCCCGGGTTCTGTCGAGTATGCGGAGAAGCCTCTTTTGTACGACGGGTATGAGTTTCTTTGCGGCCATGGTATCGAAGAGACCATTAACCTTTAAAAAAGACCTCGCCGCCAGCCCCGCGCCGGGCGAGACTTTTACGGCGGACTCACGGCCCCTGCCCGATACCTTTTGAAATAGCCTCTTCAGACGGAAGGAGTTTTTAGAGTATCTTGAGACGCATCTCGAGCATTTTGCGGGCTCAACGTCGCTACAAATGGAGAGGTCCGGGGCGAGCCTCTGCCCGCCGAGGGGGCAGGTGAGCCAGTAGTCATGAAGTGTAAAGACAACGGGTGTGGATCTTTTTTTTGCGATGCTTATATAATTAAAGGAGTGGTTGATAAGGTGCTGAATATGGATGATATCAGGCCTTGTCCGGGCGAGGACACGGACAAAGAGGGCGTCCATGGCAGGGTTGTCGTAGGTCTCTTCAAAATCGGCGTAGTCCCTGTTGACGATGGCCTCAAAGTAGGGCAACCCATCGTAAGTACCCTCTCTCAGTGTGTACTGGGCAGTACCGCGCCGGGCCTCGGTAAAAAAAAGGGTTACCTCGTGTCCCTTTTTTACGAGTTCTTTTGAGAGCTTGTATGTATATATCTCCGATCCGGCCCTGTGGCGGGGGAGAAAGTCATGTATTACCTGGAGTATCTTCATGCTCAATCTTTAGGCTCTTTTGTCAGCCCGAGGCGTTTCAGGGCCTTTACGCTCAGGGATTGCTCCAGCGCCTTAAGCCTCTTTTTAAGCTCATCAATAGTGTCTTGAGAGCCCTTTATCGTCTTTTTCTGTTTTTTTATACGTTCGTCTTTTTTAGCGATAGTATCCGTGAGGCTTGTTATATAAGTATCTCTCGCCTCTATGACCTTCTTAAATTCCTCTCTCTCTGTCTTGCATGTTTTTTTAAGCTCATCGTATCCGAAGAGGGAGATAAGCGGCGATAGGAGGGAGAGGTCGAGGTCTTTATCTTGACCCGCCTCGGCGGCAAGGCCGCGGAGCCTCTCGGCGTCGTCTTGCCTGAAGCCCTCCCTGCAGGCGGCTATCAGGTGACGGTACGAGGGCTCGCAGTTGTCGTCGGCGTAATAGTTGGTGTTATAAAAGACGTTGATACGCTCGCTGAGGGCGTTAAGAAATCTATCTCCCGTGACGTAGATGCTGAGGGCCATCATGGGGAGCCAGCGTTTAAGCGTCCCGTTTGGCAGGGAAATGGTCTGCCAGCCCCCCTCGCTCAAGGTATCGGTTACGGCGCTTTGCGCGGGCAGTCCGTACTCTATATGTTCCTTTAAAAAGGCGTGCTCCTCGCCTTTGGCGGCCCTTATAATGTCATAGAGTATGCCCTCGGCCTCGGCAACGGCTTCTGTATTAAAGGGCGCCGCTATGAAGATGTAGTTTTTTGCCGTCCTTTTGAGCTCTCTGATAAAAGGTACCCTCATGGGAGGGGCGATGTGCTCAAGGACGTCTACGCCGGTGACGATATCAAAGGCCTTGTCTCTAAAGGGCAGGGCCGTGCCGTCTCCGCGTATGAAGCGCCCGGCGGGTGAGGGCGCAGTGTCGAGTATATAAATGTCGTCTTTTGGCAGAAAATATGTGAGGAGCCCGGGGCTTCCCCCTACGTCAAGTATCTTTAAGGGGGCACGGCCCCCTCTTACCGCAGTAATGGCATCCGTCACTACGCGGTATCTCTGATATTGGTCAAAGGACAGTTTAATCGGGTCCACGGGTTCCTTCCTTTATATCCCAGGTGGTGGCAATGGAGATGAGGCCATGCTCGATTATGTTACCCTCCATAATCTCGAAGATAAGGGCCTTTTCCATGTGGTCGATGGGCGTTGGGGCAAGCTCGCTGTGGTCGTAGCAGTAGTAGGATATGTAATAAGAGCCCTTCAGGAGCGGCTGATTTTCAATGGAGCAGGTGACGCGCCCCCTTGTCCCCTCGCGTAGCTCTGCAATCTCCATGGGGTCCTCGTGCCAGAGGTGGTTGAGCCCGGAGATGTATGTGCCGTCGTTTCTGAATATACCAATGCCGAATACGGGATTATAAGTAGTCTTCGTTACATCATAGGAGGCCTCTATGAGCATTGTCTCGTTGGGCCTGTATACATAGCGCTCCACGCCTTCTTTGTCCAGGAGCCTGACCTTTTTTATCTGTATCCCGCCGTCCCCCCATCTTGGCGGTCCGGCCTCTGCTTCTTCCTCGTGGCTATTATTCAATGCCTTTATCTTGTCTTCTCTCTGAGCGTGTACCATGGAGAGGTATTTATCTACAACCTCGTCGGCACCGCCGTTTGCAATAAGGACGCCTTTGTCAATTAGCATAACGCGGTCGCAGATGGCGCGCAGATTATAGAGGCTGTGCGTGACGAGTACAAGGGTCTTCCCCCGCCTCTTCAGGTCATTTATCTTATTGAAGCATTTTCCTCTGAAGTACTCGTCTCCTACGGCGAGGACCTCGTCTACGAGGAAGACCTCGGGGTCCATGGTTATCATGATGGCGAATGAGAGGCGCATCTTCATGCCCGAAGAGTATGTCTTGACAGGCATATCAATAAAGTCCCATAGCTCCGCGAAGTCCACAATCTCCTTGAACTTGGCCTCGGCCTCTCCTTTTGTCAGCCCGAGAAGAGAGCAGTTCATGAAGAGGTTGGCCCGTCCCGTAAAGTCCGCCTTGAAGCCTGCGCCGAGCTGAAGCACGGAGGTGACCCTGCCCTTGACGATAATCTTGCCCGTCGTTGGTTGGCTCAGCCCTGAGAGGAGGCGCAGGAGCGTGCTTTTTCCTGCGCCGTTGTGGCCGATAATACCGCAGGTACTCCCCTTTTTTATCTCGAAGTTCAGCCCCTTCAGGACCCACATATCCCTGTGACGCTTCTTGCCTTTGGGGAATGCCATCTCGGCAAGCCTCGCCGATGGCTTGGTGTATATCTCGTATTTTTTGCCGAGGTCCTCGGCCTTTATGGCTATCATGGTCTAAAGCAGGTCTACAAGCCTCATATGGTTTTTAGTGAAAAAACGGTAGCCTATGATGAATATTGCAATGGAAAATATCATTAAGTATATGAATCCAATACCTGGAAGCCTGTCATTGAGGAGGACATCCCTGTATGCCGTCACGAGGGCTGTCATGGGGTTGATGTAAAGGACGATCCGTACCTTCGCAGGCACGATGGTAATGGGAAAGAAAATGGGCGTTAGATACATCCACATCCTTATTATTGGCGTCATTAAAGGGGCTACATCCCTGAAAAATACATTGAGCGCCGATAGGAGAAGAGAAAACCCCATGGTGAGGAGAAACTGAAAAAATATGATTATGATAAGGAGCGGCGTAAGATGACCGATGCTCCCTGTCATGATGACCCTGAAGATAAGCAGTATTACGATGCCTATAAGCTCGCTTATAATTGCCGAGATGATGATGGACGTATGGAGAGTCTTCAATGGAAAGACGACGTTTCGCACAAGATTGGCGTTTTTCGTAAGGGTTCCCACAGAGGCAGTGATTGATTCCTGAAAGGCTATCCAGGGCAGGAGTCCGCAAAATAGATATAGCGTGTAGCTGTGACGGCTCGCGCCGCCATTGAACCTTACGCCGAGGATGGTAGAGAAGACAAGGGTGTATATTATGAGGAGCAGTATGGGGTTGATGACGGA
This sequence comes from uncultured Thermodesulfobacteriota bacterium, assembly GCA_964474975.1. Taxonomy (GTDB): domain Bacteria; phylum Desulfobacterota; class GWC2-55-46; order GWC2-55-46; family JADFVP01; genus JAJRZX01. The sequence goes on along the minus strand of CAYYUX010000004.1, from coordinate 44,128 downwards.
CCAGTAGAGTCCCAGCGCCGAGCCCGCGTAACGGGCCTTCAAGTCGCTCTTCACGAACTCCGCCACAAGGTCCTTAAACTCAATGGAGCGTTTAAAGCTTCTTCGCAGGGCAAATCCCATTATTTGTGCTCCTCGATATCTTTCATTATCTCCGCTATCTTCTTTTCGGCAAGGGTCTTTAGAGAAACATTGCTGTTCTTATTGGAGGCAATCTCGCGAAAGACCCGCAGGGCTTTCTCTCGTTTGCCCTCCGCCTTAAGGGTTAGACCCATTTTGTAGACGGCTGTTCTGCTTCCGGGGGCCTTTTCAAGGGCCTCTCTGTATGTTTCCTCGGCCCTCTTCCACTCTTTCTTGAATCTCTCTGTGTCACCGAGCAGGATAAGGGCGGTTCCATTGCCGGGGTGCGCGTGGAGTACTTTCTGGGCCTCCGCGGCCGCGCGTCGGGCATCTCCGAGGGCAAGATAACTTCGCCCGCGTGAGAGACGCGCCCATTGGTTCGCCGGGTGTAGGCGCAGAACTCGGCCGTATCCCGCTATGGCCCTCTTATATTTTTTTCTGTGCCTGTAAAGGTCTGCCATGGTCATGTTGAGCTTCGAGTCCTCAGGGGCCTTTCTCAGGCCTTCGGCGAGCAGGCTCTTTGCCTTTTTTATCTTCCCGGTTTTTATGTAATGCCTCGCGAGAAAGTCCCTTGCCTCGCTTCCGGCGGGATAGGCCTTTAAGGCGGCACGGAATTCTCCGACCGCTTTATCTATCCTGCCTCTTCGGTTATATATTTGGCCAAGGGCCATATGCACGTCATAGTCTCCGGGGTTTTTCTTCTCTTCCGCTAAAAAGAAGGAGATATCGTCAAAGCCTGACATCTCGGAGAGGACTGCCTCGGGGAGCTTTTTCCCGGGTATTTCCATTTTTTTCGCCCCCTCTCGGCCACCTTCGGCGTCCCCGCTTAAGGAGAGTAGCTCTGCCTCACCCCAACCGGCGATATCGCTCTGCCGCCACCTGTTTATCTTTCCCCTTGTCAGGTTAAAGCGCGGCCCGCCTGATGTGACGAATGAGATTATTAAATCACGTCCCTCGTATTTTTTCAAACCCGCCAAATATGTAAACCACTTTCTCTCGCCCGTATTGTTCTTGGGGTCTAAATAGCGTGAAAATAGTTTCGAGGTCTTTTTTGACTTTATATCGTAAAGATATACCTCAAAGAATATGCCGTCGCCGTCTTCACTGTGCCAGAGCAGAGGTGAGCCGCCTATGGAGAATTTCAGCGCCGAGTCCGCCGGTATGTGAAGGGCAAATGATGTGTAAACCTTGGACCAGCGTCTTCCCGGCGACTGAAGTATGGCGTCTTTCAAGAGCCACGCGCCGAGCGATACCTGATTGAATCTGTAAAGGGGCAGACCCCGGCCGATACCGAGTATTACTCCGCTTTTGGCATCAGGAAGATGCTTGACAAAATCGTATGCCACAGTTTTTGGGCCGGCGGGCTCTTTTCGGTAATTATTTAAAGGTATTACATCTTCTTTTGATAGGCCCCTTTTCAGCACATAGGTAGCCCCGCCTGTATCTCTCAGAGGGTAGCTATCATCTATATGGTAGTGTTTTGTAATATACTCGTGTATGAGAGGCATATGCCTGCTCAGCGTCTTGTTGTCAAAGCTCATGTCCGAGTATACGATGTATCGAAGTTTCGTCTTTTCCATGGCGGCGATGACCTCGGCCTCGTCCATTGCCCCCGGCATTATAAGAGGGTATGGTACGGCGCTCTTTCTGGCTGTCAGAAAATAGTACATGGCCCCTGTGGGTACCACAAGGATAGGCTCGTCGGGGGCGGTATTATCCCTGATGTGCCTTGTTACGGCCCGTATGACAACGGCCGCGTTGTCTTGTACCCTTACGGCCCGGGCCCTCGGTATGCGCAGGGCCTCTTTTTGTGCTCTCGGTGCGAGGGGAAATATGGGTATATATGAAGAAAAGAGACAAGAGATGGAGAAGACGCCTGCAAGCGTAAAGGCAGTGCCTCTTGATATCTGTAGCGCTCTGCCTGATAGATGGAGTCTATTGCCCAAAAGAGCGCCCGTTATTAATATGGGCGGGAGGATGAATGTGAGATGAGAGATATCGCTTCTCGGAAAGACGCCAAGAAATAAGAGAAAAGCAATGAGTACAAGGGTCCCTTCTTTCCAGGGCAGGGCCTTGTTGCGGATAATGGCGGCGGCGATATGGAAGACGGCGGCGGCAATGATAAAGGGCGGCAGTAGATATATAACGGCCGCTGATGCCCTGAACCAGCTCTCGCCTATTATGCCGTCTTTCAGTGTCCATACAGCGAGGTCTCTGAATGGGATGAAGTTATATATCTCGTGGTAGAAAAAGTAAGGGTCTGTCCTTGATAGCAGAGGATAGGGCTTATAATAGGCGTTAGCCGCCTTTTTGAAGAGGGAGATGAATGTATATTGCACCATCTCGGGCAGGGCCCCCTCTGAGTAGAAATAGAGTACTGTCAATGCGATGGGTATTAAGAAGGCTATGGAAAAGAGTATAGTGGCCTTAAGTTCTTTTTTGCAGACCAGCCTTGCGAGGAGTATAAGGCCTAAACCTGCGCATAGAAATACGCCGTAGTTCTGCTTGAATATCAGGGCAAGTCCTGCGGAGGCCCCGGATATGATGATGGCGTAAGGGGATAGAGAGTTAATATAGCGTAAAAAAAAGAGCAGAGAGCAGAGAGCCAGAGTAATGGACATCTGCGAATACCCCGGCCATCTGTATGCCGGCAGGGCCATTGATATAAAGAGCATGGTAACAACGAAGGCGCTTTTTTTGGTGAGGAAGTACCGGGCAGTTGAGTACATCAGCATGGCCGATGCGGCAAGGGTTAGTCCGGCCAGAACCCTCCCCGCGATGACGGAGTATCCGAAGAGCAAAAAAAACAGCGCCTGCAGGTAATATACGCCGGGCATGATGCCCGTTACTATGTCTCTATAGAGGACGTCGCCCTTTGTAAGCCTCTCGGCAACGTAAAGGAGGGCCCCCTCGTCAAGCATGGATATGTCGAGATAAGAGAGGGGAAGGTAGAGGGCGACGGCAAGGGCGAAGACGGCAAGGCCCGTTGCGCCGGGGAAAAGTGAGGCGGAGGAGGTCTTCATCTTTTCCCTTTACGCACCTTCATTATCATGTAGTCTTTCTTGAAGGGGAAGGTATCATAAATGGTCCAGAGAAGGCGGGGAAGCATGCCCGGAGCTTTGCCGAGCTTTGCCTGCACTGCCTCCCAGTCGCTCTTCTGGCCTGTCTGGGCAAATTTTTCAATAGTAAAACCATTGGCTTGCAGTATCTCGCGGAAGGCCCTTTTTGTAAAATAGGATACATGGCCCGTGAGAATACTTCCGCTGTTTATGGCCCCGTAGCGCTTTGATGAAGAGCATTCCACGCCCGGAGGCTGAAAGCCGAAGAGCAGAAGGAGGATGTTCATCATGGAGTCGAGCCTCGGTATGTCCACGATGGCCGTGCCGTCGTCTCTTAATACGCGGCAGAGTTCTGAGAGGAGAAAATCCGTGTCGTGGACGTGCTCCATTGTTTCCATGCAGGTGACGACATGAAAGGTCTTGTCTTCATAAGGAAGAGGCGCACCGCTGTTAAGGTCCCGGCTCAGGGCGTCTACGCCCTTCTTTATGGCCTCTTCCGTATGAACAAAGTCTACGCCCTTTACGACGCTTGCGCCTATGCGTTCTGCCACGAGCATGGTGGCGGAGCCTGTTGAGCAACCTATGTCGAGATACTTTGGCTTTGGTGTGGAGCGTGGAAGGAGGCTCAGCACTTTGGCGACCCTGTCATCTACATAGTCAGGGACAAAGTCATCCCATATCCTCTTGTTTGTCTCGGAAAGGCTCATATTTTTTTGTATATCTCCAGTCCTCTGTAAGATAATGAGGGCGCTAACTTTTATTTGGAAAAAGAAGGTAAGATAACGAAAACTTGTTTATGGAGAGGCGTTGACCTCATTGTTTAATATGTATCCGTTGCTCTGACCTTCGTCGCAAGGCAGATTCCGGCACGAAAAATATTATTATAATATAAGAGGCAAGTGCCTCTTGGCAACAAAAAAAAGGACAGTGGTCTCTTTGTGATTGTCATGAAGCCATGACCCTATCGTGAAGGAATATCTTGACAAGAGGCTATAAGAGTTAATATCATCTAAAGGGAAAGCATCTACCGGGACGCTGGGTTGCAGGGCAAAGGGTATAAGTTTTATTGCGATGGATTCCTATAGTGACATAATAAGTAAGCGGGCCCTTTCCGGTGTTATGATCTTCAATTCCGCCCGAGAGCTTATATATGTGAATGAAGAGGCAAATAAGTTTTTGCGTAAATTGATGGACGCATCGGATGCCGCTTATGAGCGCGCGCTTGATACCGACCCCGTAGTGCCTGAGCAGGTAATCTCTCTATGCGATGATCTGGGGGTGCAGACAGACGGGGAGAAGGATGCGCAAAAGCATTTTGTTTATAAGAGCTTCTTGTGCGGGGGAGAGGATTTTTTACTAAGAGCCATACCTATCCGCAGGATAAAGCGGGATGCAGATACCTCACATGTAATGGTTACCGTTGAGAAGTTTTCAACAAGGCTCACGGCTGATGTTAAAAAAGTGGGAGCAAGGTTTAAACTCACAAAAAGGGAGATAGAGGTCCTTACCGGTGTAGTGCGGGGCATGACTAACAAGGATATATCGGCGCTACTCTTTATAAGCGAGTATACGGTTAAGGATCACGTCAAGAGCATAATGCAAAAGATATCTGTTAAAAACAGGTCCCTTCTTATATGCCGGGTTTTTGCCGGCAATCAATAACATCTCTCTTCATTTGCCTGTTTTTAAAGGCCCCGGCAGGGTCTTATTAAAAACCCCTCCATGGGGGGATTGACAAAACAGTGTGTAATGAGTTAATCTAATAGCATAATTTTTCGGCAGATACTTTGCCGTAGAGTTGATAGAATGGGAGGCATACTAAAGCCGATGGCCTTCACCATACCTCGGTGTTTCTAAAACTCATCGCCCCTTATTGGGCATAAACCTCTGAAGCCTGCGTACCGCACATCAATAGACTGCATACAAGGAATCTCTTCATAACATCTCGATACCGCATACAAGGAACCGCTACATGATTAGTCACGCTGATATTAATGGTAGGGTGGAGAGGGCTGTTGTCTTGGCTGATGGGGAAAATGAGTTTCTTGCACCTCTCATCAAGCACACTTCCATTATGAACCTGCCTGTTTTTAACAGACCCATCATAGAGCAGACCATTCAGTGCCTCTCTGATAACGGTATCACTAATATAGTGATAGTAGGGCAAAAAGGAGACGACATTGATATGCCGGCCGATATCTTCGGCGGCAAGATGCCTCCTGTAAAAATAGAGTACTATGAGGAAGACGTGCCGAGGGGTACGGCAGGGGTTTTGCGCGACCTCGAGGATTTTTTTGAGGACGAGGACGTTCTGGTAATTCAGTGCAATACTTTCGCGGAGTTTAACGCCGTAGGTGAGTTGATAAGGTTTCATAAGGCAAAGTGCTCGGCGCTCACCATAGGTGTCTCGCATAAGCGCAACTCCACTCTTGAGACCATTACGACCAGTGAGGATGGCCTTGTAAATGATATTTCCATAATTCACGCTTCAAGAGAGAGAAGGTCTTCCGTAAAGTCAGAGGGCATCTTCGTGGTAAACCCCTGCGCCCTCTCCCTTATCGATGGAGAGGGTTATTTTGATATAAAAGAACAGCTCTTTCCTGCCATGAAAAAGGCCTCTCTTCCCGTATATACATATAAATTTGAAGGCTCTATAAAGGCTATAGAGAGCGTTGATGACTATTATAACTTCCATAGGTCTCGTATCCTCGATGGGCATGTGCCGATAGGGCTCAAGGAGGTTGGTTCCAATATCTGGGTAGGACGTGATGTTGCTATCTCTCCGAGGTCTTATCTGCTCGGCCCTGTGGTGCTCGGTAACAACTGCGTGGTGAAGGACTATGCCCAGATAATAGGCCCCGTTATACTCGGAGAGTCTTGTGTCGTTGACGAAGGGGCTATAGTACGGGAGAGTATCCTATGGTCCGGTACGGAGGTGCGGAGCAGGGCAAGCCTCTTTTACTGCGTCGCCGCATCAAAAGCGGATATAAAAGAAGGCAAATCTTATAACAACATGACCCTTGTTGGAGATATCAAACACGGTGATGTGAATATAGTGCCTACCATTGGTAGCGCACCCTTCGTAAGCGGTGTGTCAATAGGGAGAGTGGAGGCCGCTCGGTCCATGTTTTTTATGATGGCCAAGAGGGCTATGGATTTGCTTGTATCTGCCACTGCCCTTATTATTCTCTCGCCGCTTATGCTTCTTGTAGCCCTTATTGTGAAGTTAGACTCTCCCGGCGAGATTATTTATCGGCAGAAGAGGTGCGGTAAAGATGGCCGTGAGTTCAGTATGCTCAAATTTAGAACCATGATAAAAGACGCCCATAATCTTCAAAAAAAATACATGGCTGACAAGAGTGTGGACGGCCCCGTCTTTAAACTTAATAAGGACCCTAGAATTACACGCATAGGCGGTCTGTTGAGAAAGACGAGCCTGGACGAATTGCCGCAGTTTTTTAATGTATTAAAAGGGGAGATGAGCCTTGTGGGGCCGAGGCCTCTGGTAATGGATGAAATGAGGTTCAATACCAGCTGGAGGGATATTCGTCTCAAGGTAAAGCCCGGTATTACAGGGCTATGGCAGGTGAATGGACGGTCAAAGTCGTCGTTCCATTCATGGATTAAGTATGATATTTATTATGTCAAAAATCAGTCATTCTGGCTGGATTTAAAAATACTGTTCAAGACGATAAAAACAGTAGTAAGGTTTTTTGGAGCTGTTTGATGTAGGGTTTGCCGCTTTTGATCGCAACTGCAGAAATCGTAGTGTTAAGTTTGTACTGGAAAAAATGTTTGTATTTAAAAAAAGCTGTTTCTTTGCAGCATGTTATCTGAGTTAATTAGGGAGTAAAAATGCTTGCCAACAAAAAGGCCGTCTGGCTACTTATGATCTTGTTTCTTGCGTTATCTTCGTGTGCAAGTACGGAAGCTTTGAAGAAAACTAAAAGTGAGACTTTTTTTGCCACTGCGGTTAACGATGCACCTAAAGAATATTTACTGGGTCCCGGTGATGAGTTAGGCATAATGTACCATATCGCGCTTCCGCATGAAATTTCAGAATATATCCTTGCACCCGGCGATGTGATAAAGGTTGAGTTTTACAACCATTCTAATATAGACAGGCAGCTCTTCGTCAGGCCTGATGGCATGATTACCTTGCCAATGAAAGGAGATATCCATGCGGCAGGCAGTACTCCTTCGGAGCTTAGCAAGAAGATAAAAGAAAAATTCAGCGATGTTTTTAATACGACGATGGTTACAGTTACTCTGGTTGAATATGATGTTGCGATAAAGAAGCTGAAAGAAGAGCTGGTCGCTTTTCCTAACGCACAGAGACAGGTGGTCACAATAATGCCTGATGGCAATGTGTCCTTCCCGCGCATCAAGGAGCAACAGGCGGCGGGTCTGACACTCTCGCAGTTGAAGGAGAATGTGGAAAAGGAATATAAGAAGATGAATGAAGGTCTCTCTATCTCACTCATGCTGACTACGATGAAAAACAACGCGGTTTATGTCCTCGGTGAGGTGCGGTTGCCGGGTATGTTTTTGATGGAGCGTCCCACTACGCTTACGCAAATTCTGGCTCAGGCACAAGTATCCTTGGATTCGGCGGAGCTTAAGACAGTCCTTGTGATTAGCCGCAATGAGCAAGATATGCCAACCGGACGACTTGTGAATTTAGGCAATGTAATAGGCGAGGCTGATTTGAGTACGGATATACTTCTTAAACAGTACGATATTGTATATGTGCCAAAGACAAAAATAGCAAAGGTGGATCAGGTTGTTGACCAGTATCTGAACAAAGTGATCCCTAACGTTTTTCGAGGTTTCGGGTTTACCTTTGGTTACGATCTCAACAACAATCATAACTTTATCCGTAAATAGCGTCGGGAATAATCTTGTCTGCATATAAATATAACGGTTTATTGTTTTCAATAATATCATAGGGGTTCCGTATATGTCCTTGACAAATTTACATTCCACAAAGGATCTTTTCAGGATTTGGTTTACGTGGAAGAATAAAGCCATAGCATCGTTTTTTATAGTCGTTACCGTTGTTATGCTTTTTGCGTACATCTATCCGCCGGTCTATGTCAGCCACGCAAAGATAATGATTTTGCCGAGAACAAGTGAGGGCGTGGTTATATCAACAGGAAAATCTGAAGAACATCGTATCTCGCCCGTATCACTTGCGGATATTAATACGGAAATAGAACTGTTGACAAGTGATAGCGTTATGAGGAACACAGTCAGGTCTTTTATGAAAGGTGGCGGTGTTGGGCTTAAGGCTAAGGATCATGCATGGTATAAGAGGGCCCTCGATTATGTCAACAAAGAGTTCCGGAAGGTATTGTTGTTTTTGAGATTGAAAAATAAAATGAGCTTTTTTGACTACAATGTACAGCTCCTCGTTGATTCACTGGAGATTGAACCTATTGCAATGTCGAATGTCATATCGGTTAGCCTGGATGCCGAGATGCCCAAAGCGGCACAGGTTGTATTGAACAGGGTGCTGAATAACTATATTCAGCATCATAATAAAGTTTATACGAAGGAAAAGGGTATTCAGTTCTATGAGAGACAGGCAGATAGTTATCTGAAGAGGCTCACAGAGGCTGAGAGGAAGCTGAGAGAGTATCAGAGCAAGTGGAATATTACAGATCTTAGTATTCAAAAGGACACAAATATAAAACGTATGGGTGACCTTAATGCGCAATTAACAGACATTGATCTGTCTGATGATCAGACGAAATTAAAACAGCGAATGGTGATAGAGAAGGCTCTTAAGAAATTGCAGGCGGATACTAATGAACTGAGCAGGAAGGAGAGTATCATTAAAGACCTTGCAAGGAATATAGAGCTACTACAAAATAATTATATGCTTTATGCCGCCAAGACCGAGGACGCCAAGATATATCAAAAGAGGGTCGGGCGCGCACTGGCTAACATAAGCATCGTGGACGGCGCAACTTTTCCGGTGGCGGTTGATTTTCCCAAAAGGACTCTATTGTTGTTAATCTCTATTGTAGTCGGTTTTTTTGTTGCGATGGGGCTGCCGTTTTTGCTGGAGTATATGGATCATAGTCCAAAGTCAGAAGACGATATTAATAGCTTATTGTCTCTGCCAGTAATCAGCTCTATCCCGGAGAAAAGGGATTAGGCCGTATCGAAAGAAAATAAGAGGTAAACAATGACAGCGCTCTCAAAATCTATACTAAAACATGGAAATATCGACGAAAGACACGCGCCCCTTGTAAGGGCCGGGTTTTATAACCTTCTTGAGATGGAGCAACTAGCCAATGTTGAGCAGACCCTTGTCTTGCTCAAGGATGTTAATGACTACTCGACATTCAACTTCGTATGCAGTCACGCAAAAGAGGGGGTTTCTACAATTGTAGCTAATCTGGCACAGCTCTTGTCTGCAAATCTTTCCGACAAGAGTGTCCTCTTAATTGATGCTAATTCAAAGAATCCTTGTTTGCAGAGGCTTCTTGATAATTCATCAAGTTATGGCCTCTGCGATGTCCTCAGGAAATATAAAACTTGTGAGGAAGTAATTCATCCAGTGAACTCATCAAATAAATTATATCTACTGCCATATGGACCGAAGGAAGATGATGGTATGGATTGTATAAACAGGAGGAATATTTTTGACCTCTTGCGTACTCTTAGGACTCAGTACGATTATATCCTTATCGATTCAAGTCCCATACTTGATTCTTCCACTGCTCTTTCCTTTGCACTGGCGGCGGACACGACTATGCTTGTGATTCAGGCCTACGGCACGACATTTGAGGTGTGTGAAAAGTCTAAGAATTATCTGCTGAAGAATAAGTGCGATATTGGAGGAGTAATCTTAAACCGTGTTAAACAAGTTGTGCCGAAATTTATTTTCAAACATCTTTAAGTGGAACCTGCGTGTTGTACTATCCTTAAAAGCCCCGTTTTTTTCTCTAAACATTATTCTTCCTAAGATGGCTCAGTTGACTGCCCTTCTTAGACCTTAAGCGTTCTAGCAATCAGTCAATTGCTAAATAGTAGTGATACAGGTATGCAATGAGTAAAGAAAAAACAACAAAGAAGATTCTGGCAATAGGCATTGACGGGGGAACTTTTGATATCATAGAACCTATGCTCGAGGAAAACCTGCTTCCGAATATTGCATCCCTTATGAACAGGGGTACTCATGGACGACTCCTCTCGACAATCCCTCCGGTAACCGCACCTGCCTGGTCGTCTTTTATCACAGGCGCCAACCCCGGAAGGCATGGTGTTGCCTATTTTTTTGATCGTCAGCTAAATGAGTACAAACTGCAATCTTCGAATACGCTTATGAACCTTGGCAATATGAAGGGGATACCCTTCTGGCGTGTATTGAACAAATACGGTTACAAAGTGGGATTGATGAATGTTCCCTTGACTTATCCCCCCGACAAACTCGATGGTTTTATGATCTCAGGTATGCTCGTTCCCTATGGCTCAAATGATTATGTCTATCCTGTAGAGCTATTGACACAATTGGAAGACTACAGTGTTGACCTTGACGGGTTGATTAATCAGAACAGATGGCAGGTAAAAGAGCTGATTAAAAATGATAAAAAAAAGTTTATACATGATGTGTGCAACCTCTCAAGAAGCAGGGCCAATAATGCGCTTAAGCTGATGAGGACGCAGGATTGGAACTTCTTTATGGTAGTTTTTACCGGTTCGGACCGCATCTGTCATTTTTTCTGGGATGACGCGCAAGACGGAGAGACCTACGGCGTAATTAGAGAGTATTATGTCCTGCTTGATAGCCTTATCGGCCAACTTATTGACGAGGCGGGAGAGAATGCCGTAAAGATAATTATGTCGGATCATGGCTTCGGGAGATCCGCAACCAGGCAGGTTAACGCCTTGACCCTGATGAGGCGCCTGGGACATACGGCCTACCTCCCGGGGAGTAAGACAAAGTATCTAAAAACATGGATTGAAGGAAAGCTCGGCAAAAGTCGCAAGGTTATTCTTGAGGATTTTATTGATTGGAAAAAGACCAAATTGTATTCTGTCCCGGTTTACAATAATTATCTTGGTATCTGTATCAATACCAGGGGCGAGAAAAAAGAGGGCATTGTCTCTTCCGGCAAAGAATATGATCTTCTTAAGAAAGAAGTTGTTGAGTATCTAGAGGGTTTGAAGGATCCTGCTTCAGGAAAAAAAATCGTATCCAAAATACACTATCGTGAGGATACCTATGCAGGCCCCTTGCAGAATCAGTTTCCAGATATTACAGCGCAGTTTTTGTATGACTACAAGGTCTCCTTCAGCCCTATGAGAAGGGGGCTGATAAAGGACGCAAAAGACCCTATTCAGATCGGAGACCATCGGCGTGAAGGTATGTTTATAGCCTCCGGTTCCATGGTAGAAGCGGCAACCATAGAACGTGAAATATTTATCGAGGATGTAACCACAAGCATCCTTTATCTAATGGGCGTTCCTGTGCCGGATACTTACGGCGGTAGAGTGATAAATGAGATTTTCAGCCGTAAATTCATGGACGATCATCCCCTGAAACGCGAGGCCGGTGATGAGAGCTTGAGGCTTCACGCATTCGATGCAGAGAAAGGACACATTGATGAATTTGAGAAATCAAAAGAATTGTTAAAGAATCTGGGGTATCTGTAAAAGTAAAGGAGTGTGTCACTGGCTAATGTCTCGGAGTGTTGTAGTGGTAAGGGGCATACCAAGAGCTCATAGCCGGTTGTGCCATTAAGTGCGTGGGGTTGCAGAGATAGATGCGGGGGCCGATCAAGCATGAATTTTACGATAGGGATATGAAAATTTTACTGGTTTCACTGCATTTTGTTGAATATGCAGTTGAGTTGGCTCAAGCTCTAAGCCGTACAAACACAGTACATCTAATTCTTTCAAGAGACGAAGTATCTCGGACCGTCAAAGATGAGTTGCATGGAATGTTGGAGGGTAAAGCCTCTTATACTCTGATTGACAGATATTCCATGTTCAACCCCAGGATACTAAAGAATTTATTGGTTATTAGAAGGGTTATAGCGTCTTTTGGCCCTGACATTATTCATCACCAGGAATCTCGCGATACATCTAACCTCTTTGTCCTCTTGTCCCCCAAGGCACCCGTTGTCGTAGGCACGGTTCATGATGTGACTGTCCATCCGGGGACGACCTTTAACTATCAATGGTTTATTAAAAAAATAAGGCGTTTTATTCTGCAAAGAATATATCGCAAGGTAATTGTTCATGGCGATGTTTTAAAAAAGAGGTTCATGAATGAGTTTCAGAGAGAGGACGTTGATGTTTTTGTCGTTCCTCATGGCGTACTCGGTTCTTTCAAGTCTCAGTCCATGCAAAAAGTTTGTAAGGAAGAAGGCTCCTCAATACTTTTTTTTGGCAGAATGCTGGAATATAAAGGTCTGCAGACGCTAATAGACGCCGAACCCATTGTAAGTTCGAGAGTACCGGATTTTAAGGTGATAATCGCCGGACGTGGAGATGATTTAAGAAGAAAGAAAGAACTCATAAGCGCTAATCCTCATTTTGAGATTCATGACAGGCATATACCAAACGATGAAGTAAGCGCTTTTTTTGAGAGGGCGGCGATCATTACACTCCCATATATAGAAGCAAGTCAGAGTGGCATTGTAGCCATGGCTTTTGTATATGGCAAACCTGTTATCGTAACTGATGTCGGGAGTCTTACTGAGATCGTTAAAAATAATAGGAACGGGCTGGTTGTCCCTCCGGGAGACGCTGAAGGGTTGGCAACGGCCATTGTGGAGTTATTGAAAAATAAAAGAAAAAGAAAAAGTATGGGAGAAGAGGCGTTGAAGACATCCAGAACCACTCTGAATTGGGATCACATAGCGGATTTGACCATGGAGGTCTACAAAGCCGCGCTCAATACGACGTGAGTTGCAATGGTTGCGGACCTATACTAACCCGCCTCTGCCCTAAGGCTTTGGCGCTTTTTGAAGTGTAGATGCTTAATACTGCGATATACGTGGCAGACCATTGAGATGTTTAATAATAAATAAGACTCAAGCACGGCAGGCAAGAGATAAATAAACTGAGATAAGAAACCTGTGATGACAAATTCCCGCGATTTCAGAGTAGAGATAATCAGGAACATTGAAGAGTTGAATGCCATGGAGGAGATATGGAGCGATCTTTTGGACAAATGCCCTGATAAAAATCCATTTTTTACTTTTAACTGGATCTGCGCATGGTGGGAGTTTTTCGGCATGGGTCGCCAGTTGTTTGTAATGGTTATTTACTCAAGAGGCGAGGTGTGCGGGATTGTTCCGCTGATGATTTCGAGGGAAGTATTGTTAGGCATCACCCTCAGAAAACTCCAGTTTATAGGTGTTAAAAAATCAGACTACATGGGTGCTATTTTTGTTGAAGATTACGAGCTATGCTGGAGGCTCGCAATAGAGACTATTTATGAAAATCGTAGTTTATGGGATGTGGTAGAGCTTGCCCGTATGCGGGAAGAATCAGATGCGTTTACAGCGCTCTCCCAAGTCCTCTCTTCAAGAGAACAGGATATTAAATATTTTTTCAAGCACGATAATAATTGCAAGGGCTGTCCAACGATAATTATGCACGGGGACTGGAAGCAATATTGTGATGAAAACCTCTCAACCAAGACCCTGTCCAAGATGAGGGCCTACATACGAAGGATCGAAAAAAAGGCAGATGAAAAGATATCTTTTGTAGAGATTGTCGATAAAGATAAGATACGAGAAGCCTTTAAGGAGGTTTCTGATCTGGAGTGCAGATCATGGAAAGGAGAAGAGCAAAAGGGGATTTTTAAGGGTGAACGTAATCGGGAATTTTTGTCTCGTGTATGCTCTGTCTTTGCCGAGGCGGGTGTTTTTTCTATCTACATGCTACGGTTGGATAATACTCTTGTTGCCTATGCCATTGGATTTAACTACGGACAAAAATATTATTTTTATAACACCGCCTATGACCCGCTATGGAGAATGTACTCACCGGGCTCAATCCTTCTGATGAAGATTATTGAGGAATGCTTTGATAAAAAAAATACTGAGTTTGATATGCTACAGGGAGAAGATGAGTACAAACTGAAAGTCACAAATAAAATATGGAAGATTAAAAAAGTACTGTTGTTCCACAACGGCTGGCGCTCCTTGGGGCTCCATGTTTTAGAACGGCACATACGGCCCGTGGCTTGCGCCGTGAGAGATAAAATATATAGTGGTAAAAAAGGCTGATATGACATCGCCGTTATCTAAAATAGAGTCGGGGCTGAGCTCTGTTATAAAAAACGCCGGCGTTGGCATTGTCGGCCAATTTGTCTTTGTCGCAACTCGCTTAGCGTCCAGTATAATTATTACAAGGACAATAGGGCCAGACTCTTTTGGTGTTTTTGTTATGGCCATTACGGTCATTTCTTTTGTAGAGGTTCTGTCTCTGCTAGGTATGGAAAACGCTATTGTCAAATACGTAGCGCAGTATCGGGTCTTGAAGGATATGCCGCGCTTAAAGGGGATCTTTTTCAGCGGACTCATCCTCGTTGTTGCGGCAAGCATTCTCCTTGCCCTTGCCGTATACGGAGCCGCCGGAGTTCTTGCGGAGCAGATATTCCATAAGATAGAGCTTGTGCCTGTGTTGAGAGTCATGGCCATCGCACTCCCTTTTACTACGACAATGCTTGTTGTCATTGCCACTCTGCAGGGCTTAAAACTCATTAAGTGCAAGGTATTGATACAGCGTGTACAGATGCCTTTTATCCGTTTGGCAGGTGTCGTAATCGCTGTGATGATGGGGTATGAGCTTATGGGGATAGTGTTGGTGTATGTCCTCGTGGCAGTAGTGGGCGCCATGCTGGCCTGCTATTATTTGTATAAGAATCTACGGGTTATATTCCAGGGCGGTCCTGTTGTCGCAGAGGTGGGGAAATTGACTCGTTTTTCCACACCCCTGTTATTTACGAGTATATTCAGAAGAATTATCGCCGGCTCGGACATTATAATAATGGGATTTTTTTTACCGACTGCAATGGTTGGCATTTACGGAGTGGCGACACGCATTATCCCTATAATCATTATACCTCAGACAGCGGTTAATATGACTTTCGCCCCACTTATCTCAGAGTTGCATTCCGATGGCAAACGCGATGACCTTTCTCGTCAATTCAAGACAATAACAAAGTATGTAATAATGGCGAGCCTTCCAATAGCCACACTGCTGATTCTTTTTTCCAGACAGTTCATGGGCCTTTACGGGGCAGGTTTTGTCGGCGGTTACGCGGCGCTTATCATCCTCTGCGTTGGTCAGTTAATAGACGTATCTGTCGGCTCCGTAGGTTTTATGCTTATGATGACAGGCAGACCGATGGCTAATCTCGTAAACTCCGGGCTCTTATGCGTAATAAGTATACTTCTGAACATTTTTTTAATACCAAGATACGGCATAATAGGCGCCGCAATAGCTAATGTCACAGCCATCTCCGTCCTTCAAGTGTTACGCTTGTTAGAGGTATGGTATTATCTGCGAATACATCCATATTCTTTGGATACACTTAAGCCTGTTTTGAGCGGTCTGCTATCGGCACTGCTACTTGTTGCAATAATCGCTTTTGGAGTTGATGGCAATAATCCGTTTATGCTTGTGATAATGATACTGCTGTACCTGTTAGCTTATGTCTCTCTGTTGTGGCTCTTAGGTTTGTCCGAGGGAGATGTTATGCTCTTGAATAAGATGAAGCGTAAAATATTTAAGTCCCGGGATGTTAACGCATAACTTCAGAGTAATATTGAGGTATTAGTAGCATGAAAGAAGGAATAAAAAAAACATCTGAAAAAGTTTTTGTTCTTGGGCTGGACGGGGGTGCATGGAACCTCTTGAAGCCGCTAATGGAGCGTGGACATATGCCTAATCTCCAGAAGGTTTGCTCCGATGGCGTCTCCGGCATCTTGCGTTCAACTATTCCTCCTTACACGGCCCCTGCGTGGGTCTCCAGTGTAACGGGGATGAATCCTGGCAAACACAGTGTCTTTGGCTTCACAACTAATAATAATGGCGAGACAAAAAGGGCCTTTGTCAGTAGCAGATCCGTCAAGACGCCCAAGTTATGGCATTATCTTAATAACGCGGGAATGAGCGCTGGTGTAATCAATCTGCCCATAACCTATCCTGCGGAGCCTATTAATGGATTCATGGTGCCGGGCCTGCTTACACCGCTTGGCAAGGAAGACTTTACTCACCCTGAGGGGCTATATAAGGAGTTGATTAAAGAGATTGGCTCATATGTTATCAATGTCAGGATCGCCGGACGCAGGACAGGTACGGAAGGGCAGTTGCAGAAGTTTGTTGAAGACCTTATCCTATGTACTCAAAAACGTATAGAGGCGACAGAAGTTTTACTGCGCAAGTATACACCGGATTTCTTCATGGTTGTCTTTACATGCTTTGACAAAATTCAACATAAGTACTGGAAGTATCTGGATAAGGGCGAGGCTATGTACAATACGCCTGTTGCCGCGCATGCCAGGGAAGAACTATTAAAGCTATATCGTCTGGTGGATGATGGCATAGGGCGTATTCTCAGCATGATTGATGAAGACACAACCTTTTATATCGTCTCTGATCATGGTTTCGGTCCGCTTGAAAAGACGGTTTCCCTTAATGAGTGGCTCTTAAAGGAGGGTCTTCTCTCTCTCTCCAAGACAAGGCTTTATGCCACAAAGTTTATTGGCAGGATGCATATTGACAAGTTTTTTGACAAGGGCAGGAATATTGCCGTTGCGGAAAATGCCTTGAGCCGTTGTATTGATTTTTCCAAGACCGTTTTCTTTAGCAGTGACGTGTATGAGCAGGGTATTTATTTTAACAAAGAGGGGAGTGATTATTCGGATGATGCGGCACATCGTGCAAAAAAGATAAAGGAGTTGCGAGCAAAACTTCTTACGCTGATTGATCCGGCTAACGGAAAACGCTTTGTCGACGAGGTATATTTGAAAGACGAGTTGTATAATGGGCCATACGTGAAGAACGCCCCGGATCTTCTTTTGAGAATGAAAAATTACGGTTATATGCTTAACACGTCGGTCTCTATCGGAGGCGGTTGCTTTGTAAAAAAAGCCATGGGGCCGGAGGGCTGCCACAGGCAAGAGGGTATTTTTGCGGCATACGGGAAGAATATACGTAAAGGCCTTGAAGTAGATGCAGATATAACGGATATTACGCCAACGGTTCTGTATAACTTCAACCTGCCTGTCCCTGAAGACATGGACGGGAAAGTGGTAAATGAGATCTTTACTTCGGATTTTAGAGCGACTGGGAATCTCAGGCATAGTGCCACCTCTATCTCAGGCGTTTTTGAAGGTGCAGAAGAGACAAAGTATAGCCCTGATGAAGAAAAAGAGATTGAAGGCCGTCTGAAGGATTTAGGTTATTTTGACTAAGAAGAGGATTGAGAACTGCATTGAGAAATGACAACTTCACAACAGGGCGGAGAACGGCTCTGCCCAGCAATATTGTTACCGTACTTTTGGGAGTTCTCTCAGGCGTCGCGATTGTCGTTTCCGCGTTCCATGGGAGGAAATGGCTGGCCGCTTCTGCTATGGGGGTGATATCTTTTTTCTCTTTTTTTGTTGTAATAAGAGAATACAAGAGGTGTCTTCTGTTCTTGACAGTATTTTTTATTCCTATCCGTCTGGATTTCTTTTTAATTTACAAGGTCACAAACTACGCTCAATTAACGGGGTTGCCTGTTACTATATTTGATGTTTTTTTTGTCGTATTGCTGGGTATGTGGCTGTTTCAACTGATATGTAAAGAGGAAACTTTTAATTTTTTCCCCTCCATCTCCATCCCGACGCTTCTTTATGTAGCCCTTGCAGGGCTATCTGCCTTGTGGTCTCAGGATTTACAGCTGAGTTTATCCATGGCGATACTCATTGCCAAGTCATATCTCATCTTTATTTATTTCGCGAATAATATAAAGAGTAGAGAAGATGTCTTGTTCGTTGTGTCGGCACTTGCCATGGGGGTGTTCTTGCAAAGCGTTATAGGTATTTTGCAGTTTATTACAGGGGGTACATTCGGACTTCAGATATTTGGAGAGGGTGCGAAGGCTTTTGAGACCACGACTGCTGGTTCTACGGTTTTGTCTAGGGTAGGCGGCACCATAGGAAGCGCCAACTCTTTGGCGATGTATCTCAACTTTGTCTTGTCCATGTTGCTCTGTGTCCTATTTACCAAGACAAGGGGGATCTTTAGATTGGCCATCTTCGCAATTTTGATGTCAGGCTTCTTTACGGAGTTGTTGACACTGTCCCGAGGAGGATGGATTGCTCTGACACTTAGCCTGTTTATCTCGATTTTCGGGCTTCTGAGGTCCTTGCTGAACAGTAGCTTGAAGGCCTCCGCCTTAATGATTGTGGCTGTTGCCTTGCTTGGTACGATGACTATTATTGCCGTGCCATCTGTGAGGGAACGAATTTTTGAAGACGACCATGGCTCGGCTTACAGCCGGATACCAATGATGAAGGTTGCGGTAAATATGATAGAATCAAATCCCATTAGAGGTGTTGGCCTCAATAACTATACAACCGAAATGAACAAATACGACCGTTCGAGAGAAAATGTATCTTACAGGTTTCCTTATCCTGTGCACAATGCTTATCTGATTATCGGCGCCGAATCGGGGTTGGCGGCCCTGGCCGTTTTTCTGCTGGTTTTATATAGGGCTTTTAAGATGGCATTGATATGTTTTCAAGGGAAGGATAATTTGTACTCGCCGATAGGCATCGGCGTCTTCGCCGGCGTATGCTCCTGGGGGGTTCATGCTATGATTAAGATGGATTTTGCCGGCATCAACCCTGCCCTGTGGTTTGCTTTTGGGATGATAGCCGCATTGCACGCATTGATTGTCGAGGATTGCGCCGCGAAGGAATCATTACCTCTGTGTTAAACAGTTCTCTGAACATAATCAGATGTTACGAAATGGAGTTTAGAATAAACAATGGTTATCTTGCGGTATGTGGGGCTGGTTTAATCGGTGCATGTATGCCTTTAGGCGGCGAGTTCATACTCCATTGTTTTTAAAATTTTATTGGTGGAGGATAAAAATGGCTAAACAAAATATTTTAAGACGATATGGTAAGGCTGTAATACGGCAAGGTGTTCGTAGCCTCCTTAATCTCTCTGTGGCGGAGCTATATACCCTGAAGGTTCTGCCCTTGGTTGTTAAGAGCAAGCCCATCGCCGCGCAGATAGAGATAACCAACGTCTGTAATTTGAAGTGTAAAATGTGCGCGCATTCTATTGAGGAATGGAAAGATAGGCGTAAATTGGAACACATGTCGCTTGAAAATTTCAAGCTGGTCATAGATAGACTGCCATTTGTGCAATCCGCTCTTATAAATGGTGTTGGCGAGCCGCTTATGAATCCGCATTTAGTGGATATGATAAATTATGCCTATAAAAAAGGTATTGTTACTCATTTTTTCACAAACGCAATGTTAATGACTGAAGAAATAGCGTTCAAACTGGTCAACGCCCGCGGTTTGACTAATATCAATGTCTCAATAGACGGCGGAACTCAGGAAAGCTATGAGAGAATCAGGGCCGGTGCTAAATTTGATGTGGTGTGCGCAAATTTAAAAAGACTAATAGAGATCAGAAATGGTTTGGGACGGACAAAACCATATATAACGGTTTTCATGGTGGCTATGCATAGGAATATCAATGAGATTCCGTTACTCGTAAATACCGTTAGCAAATTAGGTGTAACGCGCGTACGTCTTCACGGCCTCTTGGAACATTATGATACGGAAGGCGATGCATTATCCGCTGAAGATGTTAAGTCACTGGAGGAATACAGGAAAGCCGCCGCCGAACAAAACGTCACACTTGTATATGGAGGCGATATGCTGGAGCGTCTCAATAATGAGGAGAGGGTGAGGGAGTGCCGGGAGCCTTGGAAATTTTTTTATGTCAATGCCTCGGGCTGGATAAACCCCTGTAGCGACAGCTTCTATGACAAGACAACATATATGGGGAATATCTTTCAGAATACTCTTGAGGAAATATGGAACGGCGAGGCCTTTATAAAGTTTCGCAACGAGTTAAAGACAGGTATGCCCGATGTCTGCCGCAGGTGTCCCAAGTATGGGAAAACAACGTGAGAAGGTAAGGACACGTAACGATGCATATATTTTATAAGTGAGGCGCAACGGCCTCATCCATGCGATGCGTACCGTTATACCCCTCGATTTAGAATCGAGGGGTGTTGAGTGTAATTATCAAGGCGGGAAGGTTTTTTTGTGCAGGCGGCAAGGGGTAACGCCGTGGAAGATGCACCCGGCTGATATGCTCTCGTTCAGATGTGCCTGCGGCATAGTATAGAGAACCTATTAATGTGTTTTTACCCCAGACGAGGCAGGTATGCGGCCTCAAGAAAGAGCGTCAAACAGCTTACGAGGAACTTAGGTATGATATGGTCACGGAGGGGCTTTCGAGAAACGAAAAAGAACTATCTGTTATCAATAAGTCCGCCGGAAGCAACCTTTAGGCCGTTCTTAACGAGCCCTTGACGCTGGGAGTGCGGCTGGCCTGATCTCCTGCGTCTGAGTGAGGTCTGGCTGTGAGAACTGCCTATAAAAAAAGGTGATAATAGCATAGCAAAAAACTGTAAATGCTACTAAATTTCTGCCTATATTTGTTTTGACTCGGATAAAACGATATGGTAAAAGAGGGCGAATATAGACTGCTCTACAGGGCTGTTTGATTTTTTATCTCCTCTTGCAATGGATGGGAAATCCGGCGGCCCGAGGTGAATATGCCGAGATGAAGGCGGGTTTGGAGTCATTAAAACTTTTGTTTTATTCATCATGGCTATATGATAAAATATTACATCAAGAGCTGAGTTATTGAATAGTAACTCGCCTGTAATAAATATGAGTTGCGGCCATTATTTTTAAGGCCGCTTATCTCTCAGATAGAATGTGCAAAGTTTAAATTATATTACATTCAAGTATCGCGTCGCATACCCATTGATATGGAATTGGACTTGGAAAACAAAATTGCATTAATTACGGGCGCTACAAGGGGAATAGGCCGCGAGATTGCATTGACCCTTGCGGGCAATGGTGCTGATGTAGCCTTTACTTATTTGTCCAGCGATAAAACCGCCAAGAGGGTTGAAGAAGAGATAAGGGCTCTCGGTCGAGAGGCACTGGCATTGCAATGTCCTGTTGCTGATTATGATGCTGTTAAATCAATGGTAAAGTCGGTAAAGGACTCCCTGGGGCCTGTTGACATTCTTGTCAACAACGCGGGCATCTTACGAGATAAATTTTTAATTAACATGGAGCCTGATGACTGGCTTGAGGTGATTAATACCAACCTCATAGGCGTTATTAACGTTACAAGAAGTGTTGTCTTTTCAATGATGAAAAGAAGAACCGGGAGAGTAATAAATATTGCGTCTCTCAGTGGTATTGTAGGCTCTTCTGGACAGACCAATTATACTGCCTCCAAAGGTGGTGTTATCGGTTTCACCAAGTCTCTGGCCAAGGAACTGGCGCCTTTTGGTATTAACGCGAATGCCGTTGCGCCGGGTTTTATCGAAACAGATATGCTGAATGATATTCCTGAAGAATCGCAGAGAAAATATCTTGACAATATACCGTTGGGACGATTTGGAAGACCTCAAGAGGTGGCTGATACGGTGTGCTTCCTTGCTTCTGAGCATTCAAGTTATATTACCGGTCAGGTAATAAGAATAGACGGCGGGTTGGCCTGAAAACTAATAAGGAGAATATATGCCGGAAGATATTAAAGCAGTCGAAGAAAAGGTTAAACAGGCTATAACCAAGGTTTTGGATGTCTCGGTGGAGGATATTAAGAAAGACTCTACCCTTGCTGAGCTCGGAGGCGATTCTCTTTCCGCCTTAGGTATAATATCCAATCTTGAGCAACTTTTTGATGTTGATATCCCTGATGAGGCCGCACAGAAGATTGACTCTTTTGCCTCTGCCGTTGTATTAATCCAAGAATGCATGGAGGATGCGTAGGCCCGTGCAAGGTAGTGGCAAAAGACGGGTTGTCGTCACCGGGATAGGTCTGCTTACATCTATTGGTTCTACTAAAGAATCTTTTTGGGAGGCCTTGATTAGTGGAAAAACCGGTGTTAAGAGAATTCCTGAGGCGAGGTTGGATACTTCAAGCTACAGGACGAAGATAGCGGCAACTATAGATGATTTTAATCCTAAAGATTTTCTTGACGTTAAGAATATTAAGAGGATGGATCCATGTGCCCTTTTCGGGATTGCCGCTACAACATCTGCCCTTCAAGACAGCGCTCTTAGTAATAATGCCAGAGAGGAGGCAGGCGTAATACTTGGCTCTGCCGTGGCTGGCATTGTCTCCCATGACAATTCTGCCAAAGAGCTTTTTCAAAAAGGTTACCGTTATGTCAATCCATTAACAGTGCCTCTGGTTATGTATAATGCCGCCGCAAGTAATATATCTCTTCACTTCGGGCTTAAAGGGATAAGCTATGCATTGGCTACCGCTTGTTCATCGGGCTCTAATGCTATCGGGGAGTCCTATCAGAAGATAAAAAACGGATATCAGAATATAATGGTCACAGGCGGCTCTGATGCTACTATCTCTCCCATTGTTTTCTCAGGGTGGAACAAGCTCAGGGCTCTGTCTCCCAATAACGATGACCCTAAAAGGGCCTGCAAGCCCTTTAGTAAAAATCGTGATGGCCTTGTAATAGGCGAAGGGGCGGGCATTGTAATACTTGAGAGTCTGGAGAGCGCCCTGGCAAGAGATGCGAGGATATACTGTGAGGTTATCGGCTATGGGGCGACAAGTGATGCTTTTCATATTACCTATCCGAATCAAGCTCAGGAAGTAAGAGCGATAAAAATGGCTCTGGACGAAGCCGGTATAGGACCAGGGGATGTTGATTATATCAGTGCCCATGGTACTGCGACGAGGGCGAATGATAAGGTAGAGACAGAGACGCTTAAGGAGGTTTGGGGTGATAAGGCATACTCCGTTCCAATAAGCTCAATTAAGCCAAATGTTGGACATACTTTTGGCGCATCAGGGGCTATAGAATTTATAACCTGTATCCTTGCCATGGAGAATAGCGTAGTCCCGCCTACCATTAACTACGAAGAACCGGACCCTGAGTGTGATCTTGACTATGTGCCGAATACTGCGAGGGATGTAAACGTTAATATCGCATTAACGAACTCTTTCGGTTTTGGAGGGGCCAACTCAACCTTGGTGCTTAAAAAATGGAATGGTTCTGATAGTGAGGATATGTGATTTGGAAAAGAGAGTAGTGGTTACAGGTATGGGGATTATCAGCCCCATAGGTAATGATAAAAAGGCTTACTGGGATTCCTTATCATGCGGCAGGTCCGGTGTGGCCCCTATTGAGGGCTTTGACACGGCCCCTTTCAGGACAAAAGTGGCCGCGCAGGTCAAGGGGTTTGAGCCTAAAAACCATATGAGTCCGCAGAAGATTTATGTAACTGATCGGATCACCCAATTTGCCCTTGTCGCCGCGGCTGAGGCCATTAAAGACAGCAAACTTGAGATTAACGATGACAACCGCCGAAGGATCGGTGTCCTGTGCGGTACAAGTGAAGGCGCTGTACATTCCCGGGAGGAGTTGTATAAAGACTTTTATCTTAAGAGCGCCCGGGCCGTAGACCCTATAACCTTTCCAAGGGCAATGGGAGTAGCGGTTGCCTCAAACATCGCGATAGAATACGGGATTAAAGGGGTTAATTATTCATATACCAATACGTGCGCCTCTGGAGCTGTTTCTGTGGGCGAAGGGTACAGGCTTATTAAACATGGATATGCCGATGCCTTGATTACCGCAGGTTCGGAAGCCCCTATTACGCCTCCTATGTTGAGTGGTTGGTGTAAGTTAAGGGTCTTGTCTACGAGGAATGATTGCCCCGAGGGGGCTGTTAGGCCTTTTAGCAAAGACAGAGACGGCCCGGTTTTAGGAGAGGGCTCCGGTGTAATTGTGCTTGAGAGCTTGGAACACGCATTGAAACGCTCGGCTCATATATATTGCGAGGTGGCGGGATACTGGGCCGGTTCAGACGCGCATCACCTTACTTTTCCAAGTATAGAAGGGGAGACGGATACCATTAAGGGCGCCATTAATGATGCCGGGATCTCTGTAGATGATATTGATTACATAAATGCGCACGGTACTGCGACATCTCAGAACGACAAAGGCGAGACCATGGCCATAAAGGCGGCTCTGGGTGAAAGGGCATACTCGGTACCAGTAAGTTCAATTAAATCCATGGTCGGTCATATGCTTGGCGCGGCGGGGTCTGCGGAGCTTATCGCTACCATACTCGCCATTGAAAATCAGTATCTTCCTCCTACTATAAATTATGAGGTTCCAGATCCTGAGTGCGACCTTGACTATGTGCCGAATCAGGGCAGAAAGGCAGAGATTAATACGGCTCTCTCAAACTCCTTCGGCTTTGGTGGGGTAAACTCTGTCATTGTTGTGCGAAAATATAAGTAGGATATTACGATACCTTTTTGCTTAAGCTCGCGTAATTAATACAGGAGAGCTCGAAAGGGATGAAGACTCCAACCTCAAGGGGGATAAGGGAGTTTTTTATCTAACAAATCGTTTTATGTCTGCCGAAGTATATTTGTTTCCCGGGATAGGCGATGTACTTGGGCTGGTCACTAAAGGATTAGGCTAAACTTACCAGAGTAATTACTGCAGTCAACTTTCCTTTTTTATCCAATCAATTATGTTGCTATAAAAAACGTCGACACTACTAAAAGATGTATCTATTGAGCTAAAATCGTATCTGCCGGGAATTGTTTCCGCCCTTCCTGCTTTTGACATCCCTTAAGGGATGCCTTGGATTTTTGCTTGAAAGAGGTGAAAAATATTTTTAGTTTATTGGCTAAATTTAGAGGACGCAGCGCTAAAGATATATTAAAGGCAGGCGTAAAGCGTCTGTGGAAGGTTTTTTATCTAAAAAGAGAGTTGATCTTGTTCGGCGGTGACATGACTATGGAGACATGGTTTGAGCAGGGAGGGCCATCTGACGAATATAATTCTTTAGTTGATATTGAGATACGGCTGGGTACAGTGGAGGACCTCTGCGCCTTTGAGGAGTTCATGCCCAAGAAGAAGATACGTAGGTTCAAGGATTGGTTTGAGAAAAACTACCTTGTTTTTGTAGGCATACATAAGGGTAGGGTAGTATACTATCAGTGGCTGATTCTAAGTGACTTCTACGATCCATTTTCAGGATTAACTTTACGTCCATCTTGTGATGAGATTATTCCGATGGACCTCTATACGGTTCCCGAATTCAGGTTTAAAAATATACACAAAGTCGCGTTACGTGAGATGACTCTTTATTGCAAGAGTATTGGCAGATACAAGATGAAGGCTATCTGCAAGGCCGAGCAGTTTCCATTGTTCCAGATACTTTACCGAAGAATGAAGTTCGCGGAGATATATCCGTTACAGACAATAACTTACAAAAAATATTTTAGCTTTTTCAAACGCCATACCATAAAATATGCCGCTTCACAGAATATAAGGTGATAACGGTATAGGGCCTAATGGTTGTGTGTTCGGCTAAGACATGTGAAAGCAGTTTTGCTTTCCTCAAGCGCTTATTGTTTGAGATGTATCCACCGTCGTAGGTGCTATCCTGATAGTTCATGGTAATATAGAGGTCTTAAAATGAAACCAAATGTATTGATAATAGTCATGGATGCTGTTAGAGCACAGAATGTGCCGATCTACGGCTATCATCGTAATACCATGCCATTTCTCTCTTCCATCCGGTCGGAGCTCTCTGTTTACGAAAATGCCGTATCTTCAAGTTACTGGACGATGCCTTCCATAGCTTCTCTTTTTACGGGCATGTATACATCAAAGCATGGCCTTCTGGTCGATGGTGATACGCTCGACGAGAAGTTCCTTACACTGCCAAGCGCACTAAAAAAGTATGGTTATAATACCGCTGGTTTTGTAAAGAACGTTTACGTATCCCCATACTCGGGGCTTGATAGAGGCTTCGATGATTTTGTCTCGGAATACAGTGTCGATACAGTTAAAAAAGTTGTCTCCACATTGTTCAGAAAACAGGTCAACCGTTTACAGCCTCCCGGGATTACTCGAGCAGATGACTCTTCAGAGGAGGAGATAAATCCCAAGAAAAAAGCCTTATTTGATATGCTGGCCCGTTCCTTTGATGTGTTGATAGATCGAGGCAGTCACTACTTTCATAATAAATTATCCGGGTGGCTGAAGCATAACAGGGACAAGCCCTTTTTTGTGTATACGCATCTTTTTGAGACGCACTCGCCATACCGCTCGCCCTTCAAGTATGCGCTTAAATTTGCTAATTTACGTGATAATTATAAAAAATTATCTATTAACCATGACCACCTGAAGTATCTACTTGGTCAGAGCAATATGTCCGCTGAAGATTTTCAGATCCTCCAGTCTTTTTATGATAATTCAATTTATTATGCCGACCATATTATATCGAGGATTTTTAAGCTACTAAAAAAATATGATGTTTATGATAATACTATGGTGATTATCCTTGCGGACCATGGCGACAACCTCGGTGATCACGGGCTTATGTTCCACTATTTTTGTTTATACGATACCCTTGTTAAGATTCCATTGCTGATAAAATACCCTAAAGATTTGAGTTTGACCGGCAGTGTTTCCGAAGTGGTACAGAACGTGGACATTTATCCCACTATTCTTTCTCTTCTTAATATTGAGGACAAAAAGATATGGGAACAGGTGCAGGGCAATGACCTCCTTGGCAAGGTGCGTCCCCGGAGGAAGCAAGGCCTGGCAGTATCGGAGTTGATAAAGGCATTCGGCCCCGAGAGAGTTAAGTACAGGGACCGTCTGCAGAAATACGATAGGCGGTTATTAAGCATCCGTTCGAAAGATAGGAAATTTATATACTCATCTAATGGAAGCCATGAGTGCTACAATTTAGCAGATGATCCCGGAGAGATAAACAACTTGTATCATAAAACAAATAGTTATGGAGATTTAGAGCATGAAGCATCTATTCGCTATGCGAAGATGAATGAGTTCTATCTCGATAATATAAATAAGATTGAGGGGGAGATCAACTCAGACAAGATAGATGCTTCAATGATTGACCGTTTAAAAGCATTAGGGTATATGTAGACCATTATGGCAAGCACGCGGATTTTGCTGAGGCCTATTCTGTATTATGGTGGATTCCCACAGTGGAAAATACTCTGGCGGAGACTGACCGGTAAGAGAAAAATTTTCATCTTGCTTTACCATAAAATACATTATCAGGCGAAGCCCCTCTTCGGCCACGCCGTAAGGCCGGATGTTTTTGAAAGGCAGATTATTTTTTTGAAGAAGCATTATGATATTGTCGATCTGAAATATCTGAATAAACGCGAGTATAAGGAAAACTCGAAAAAAGATATTGCAGTTATTACCTTTGATGATGGCTACCGCAATAACTATTCTGAAGCCTTTCCCGTATTGAAAAAGCACAATGTCCCTGCCACGATTTTTCTTGCCACCGATTATATAGATACAGGCAGACTTTTATGGCCTGATATGCTTGCGTGGATAATGTACAAGGCAAAAGCTTTTCCAAAGATTGAAAATTTTGGCGGCAACAAGCTCCTCCACGAGGCAGGCAAGGAGATTTGCCTCTTCTTCGCGTCCGACCCGTCTGCAAGGATCTGTATATTGCGTTCATTGGCCGATAGATTTAAGGCGTATACACCCGATGAGCGCAATGATTCTCTGAAATATTTATCACAGATATGCAAAGTAAGAGCATGGCCGAATGATGGCGAAAGAGTGATGCTTACCTGGGAAGAAGTCAAGGAGATGTCGTGCGGAGGTATCTCCTTCGGCAGTCATACAAGGTCGCACCCTGTGTTGAGTTCTCTCCCGGTCTCTGAGGCACGAGAGGAAATTGTTGAATCAAAAAAAATGATCGAGGAACAGATTCAGCAGTCTGTAAAAGTATTTGCCTATCCATACGGCAAAGACGATGATTACTCTGAAGATGTTATGAAAATATTGCGTGAGGAGGGATTTGAGCTTGTTTGCAGTACAACCGCGGGGACTGAGCAGTACCCTTTATCGAATATAATGAAGTTAAGAAGAAAGGGGGTTTCTCTCAGCCCCTACCTCTTTTTTTAAAGAGTTATTTGATGATGAATGAAAAAATAAAAATTTTATATGTTTTGCCATGCGGCGACATCGGAGGTTCTGAGAAGTTTGTTCTCTCGTTATGCCGGTACTCCGATAAGAGCCATTTTGATATTACCGTTTGTGTGCTATTTTCCGGCGGTGTAGTCTCCGACGAGATAAAGGATTATGCCAGCGAAGTAATCGTGCTCAACATGAGAAGTGGTTTTGACCTCTTTGGCGCCATGCAACTGATCTCCATCATACGAAGAAAAAAGATAGATGTTGTAAACATTCACGGCCAAACGCCTCTTGCGAAGCTTTGCTGTGTGTTGGGTTTTGCCCCTGTAATTATACATACCGATCATGGCACAACAATAGGCTCGCCAATAAAGCGCAAAAGGCGAGTAGTAATTTTTAATCGTATTATAGCGCCCTTTATTCATCACTTTATAGCTATTTCAAAAGGGATGAAAAAGAGCCTTATCCAAAGGGAAAGGACTCCTGAAAATAAGATTACGCTTATTTATAACGGAGTTGACGTCCAAGGCATCGCTGGCCTCTCATGTGATAGGGCAAAGTTAAAGAAAGAACTCGGAATTTCAAATGATTTGCCTGTTTTAGGGATGGTGGGCCGCTTGGTGCCGGAAAAAGAGTACCCGAGTCTGCTTAAGGCGTTGGCTCTTTTAAAGAAAGGGGGAACGAGGTTTACAGCTCTTATCGTTGGAAGCGGCCCGCAAAGAGAAGCTTTGGAAACATTGGCAAAAAAAATGTGTTTGGAGGAGGAGGTCAAGTTTCTTGGCCAGAGATCAGATGTATATAAACTTCTCGATATTATGGACGTCTTTGTCTTTTCGTCAGGCGGCGAGGCTTTTTCCATAACTCTCTTAGAAGTTATGGCCAGGGCAAAACCTATTGTCGCATTCGATGTTGAAGGTGTAAATGAAGCGGTCGTATCTAATGAGACAGGTTTTCTCGTCCCTTTTGGAGATATCGAGGCCTTTTCTGAGAACATAAGGAGTCTTCTCGACTCACCTGAAGTAGCAGAGCTAATGGGACGGTCTGCCCTGCAAAGGGTAGGAAGAGTATTTGACATAAGACAAAATATTAAAGAGATTGAGTCGCTTTATATGAGGTTTATAGCGGCTCATTGAAGGTAAATACCGGACTAATCACACCCTTTAAGTATAGGGCTTATTCAAGTGTATTGCTGTCAATATTCATTGGCAGAGCAGGCTGCGGCCATGTGATGTTGTCTTTGCTGTCGGGATATTTTCAAGGAGATATCCCGGGTACGGATAAGGCTGTAGGCCATTGGCCATGGCAGTTTCGATAAAGCTGTAGACCGTAGCGCTTCCCCTCCCTCGACAAAAAAGGCAGTTTAAAAAAAACTGCCAGAGCTTGCATTATTTATATTCCGAAATATTCCCTGTATACTCGTATTATGAATTTTGGATTTCCAACGATATACCTTTTACAGAGTCGTTTTGGTTCAATAATAAGTCGAAATATCCATTCTATCCCCATCCTTATCATCCACTGCGGCGCCCTCTTAACGGAACCGCTTAAATAATCAAAGAGGGCGCCTACGCCGATGGAAACAGGGACATTTAATCTATGCAGGTTCTCTGCTATCCATAACTCTTGTTTCGGATTGCCCATGGCCACTAAAAGTATATCGGTTTTCGTTGAATTAATATAATTGATGATTTGTCCTGTTTCATCTTCAGGTATATAGCCATGGTGGCATCCGGTAATAACAATGCCGGGGGCTAATTCGCATAATTTTTCCCCTGCAATCTGAGCTGTTCCGGGAGTTGCTCCTAAGAGAAATATTCTATAGCCGCTATTAAGAGTGCTTTTGCAAAATTCAGGGATAAAGTCTGTGCCTACAAAATTATAGAGAGGCTCCACCCCTTTTTTTTTGAGCGCCCAGGCGACTCCCGAGCCATCTCGAAGAACCAAATTTGCGTTCTTTAAGACCTTGCCATACTCGTTATGCTCATATGCAAGATTCAAGGTGTGCGCATTGGCAAGGGCCACAAGAGAGGGTTTTTTAGCCGCGATCAATTCTTCTACAAGAGCAATACCCTCTTGAAGCCGGCAGATATTTATCGGAATATTAAATAATGTAGTAGTTGTGCTCATGTCAAAGAATTTGAGGAAAATTTGTTATGTGACAATACGTCTTTATAAATCGCTTCTACCTGACTTGCCTGCCTGTACCCGTTCATCTCAGTGGTTATTTTTTTGCGAGCGTTTTTTACGACTGTTTCTACTAAATCCGGCGACTCCATAATCTTGATAATTTTATCTGAGAGCGCTTCCACATCATTTGGATTAACCAGAAATCCTGTCACATCATCATCAATGACCTCAGGAATGCCCTCCAGTTTAGATGCTACAACTGGAAGCCCCATAGCCATTGATTCCAGTATGACCATAGGGAGCCCCTCGCCAAATAGTGAAGGTAATGCCATGAGATTAGATTCAGTTAATATCTCAGGCACATTGTCTCTGAATCCGGTAAAAAAAATATTTTTTTCCATACCGAGGTCCGACACCGTACTGCGAAGCCTTTGAGCATAGCCGGGGTCTTCAGAAATATCATCATTGCCAACGATTAAAAGAGAGACCTCAGGAAAATGGGTGCAGACTTTTTTCATGGCTTTGATAAGAACCTCAACGCCTTTACGCGGACGTAGGAGAGCTACCAAGGTTATCAGAAAATTTGTTTCTGGAATATTGTACTCAGCCCGGATGCTCGTCTCAGAGATATCTTTTTTTTTGTCTGATACATATAAAGATTCTAAATCCAGGGCGTTATGTACGGTTACAATCTTTTGCCCCGACATCCCTCGTTGTACCATTTCCTCTCGAAGACTATGGCTTACAGCGATATAGCGGTCTGCAAATGGCCGTGTAAGAGAATCAACGATTTCATTGATACGTCCTCTTTTTAGATCGGCAAAGTCTCTAAGTATGGGGCTATGGAGGTGGGTGATACATTTTCTTCTAGAAAAAAAAGCGGCTAATCGTCCGATAAGATTAGACCTTACCGTGTGAGTGTGAATAATGTCGATATTTTCTTTTTTAATGAGTTTGATGGTTTTCAGTAGGGGGAGGATAATATCTCTTTTTGAAGTCATGGGTATGAGAAAAGCCGCTATGCCGGATTCTTCAAGTTTGCTTATAAGCAAACCATCTGAGAGGCAGAGTACTGACGGTATGATATTTTTGCGGTCGCAGCACTTCGCTAAGGTCAAAACTACCTGCTCTGCACCGCCAAAATGTTTCCCCTGAATAACATGTAAAACTTTGATAGGCAATTTGTGTAGTTACCGCTCAATCTTTATCGGAAAGTTGTCGCCAAGAAAGCCTCGTATAGTAAAAGACCTTTTCCAGCAGGGATGCTTTGGCGAGTAAAATATTGATATTTCAAGGAGATGTGATACGTGAGAATGCTCCTCGCACCAGAGGCTTTACTCAGAAGAAGTGCCGTCGTAATAAATCGTTATCGGACGTAGAACGCTCTGAAAACGGAACTAAATCCAAGGTTTGCGCAAAGGTAAAGCGCCTGTTTTTAATCTTTCAAGCGAATCTTTGGTTTTCGCAAAGTGCGTTGCCGGAGCTTATTAAAAACGCCCGTTATTTTTGTATAACCTGAAGATTGACAAGTCTGCGCGCCGGGGAACAATTCAACATATATTCTGTTTTGAGAGAGGCATCTTCCCCGCTCAAGGTCAGACAATGAAACTCGTTCATTTATAGCAAAGCCTCCCTCCTGAGAGGGCTTTCTTACCTTGCGAACCCTTTTTGTAAGACCGTTGTTAATTTTGAGTATGTCTCAAAGTTTTGCGTTAAATTGAGTCTCATGTCTTCTGTAGATAAGAGATTGCCTCCCTTTTTTCTTCTTTTAACTTTGCGTCTCATTGCTATCATTTTATGGTACGTTGTTTTACGGGGTGAAAAATAACCCAATTGGTTCAGCATTCCGGATTTGTATTGAAAGTAGGTAAAATGAATACCCTTTGCTTTAAAGACACTAATCGCGTCTTCTGTCCACCGTAGCGCGTCGGCCCCGCCGTACCAGACGTTTGCAGAGAATTCTCCCACATAAAATGGTCTGCCCCGGGCTTCAGGCATATTAAGGAACTCAGCCATATAATTAGCTATTTGTTTTTTGTCCCAGTATAGCTTTCGATACGTCCCGGGATACTTTTGTCCTGTAGACCGGCTTCCGATGCCCTGGTTTGTAAAACTGGGAGGTTTATAAAAGTGCAAGCTCAAGACAATATTTTTGTCGGAGTATGTACCGCCAAAATAGACATTCTTATATTTTCTTGGAAATAGATTAGTCTCGACAAATAAGATATGTTTTTTATCTGCTCTTCTTATGCCATCAATTATCTTTTGATAAAGGGCATGTAATGCTTTTTTGCTGGGAGCGGTAGGCTCATTTAAAATATCATAACCGGCAATATAGGGGGTGTTTTTGTACCTCTGGGAGAGCATCTCCCATAGGGCCACCACTCTTTTTTGCATTTTTTTGTCTTGCCACAGGATGTTTCCATATTCCCTGTTGTGGGTAAGGGTGTTTTGCCCGGCGGCATGTAAATCCAATATTACATAAATACCTTGTGCGCCAAATCGCTGTACAACATTATCAAGATGGCGAAGGGAGTCTTGGCTGTAAGAGAAAGGTTTATTCTCGATTTGCCAGAGCTTTATGCTTATTCTGACAACATTAGCCCCCATGTTTTTTATATTGCTTATATCTTTATCGGTAAACCAGAACCTGGAGAGTTCAACGTTTGCTTTGTAGGGGTTCATGCCCTTTGATTTAATGAAATCGAATATCTTTTTTTGAAGAGAGGAAAAGCTGTCATAATGGAATCCTCTCAAGTAGACGATTGCGCCTGTCTCATCAACAACCTTATTTCCTTTTACGGAGAGAAAGGTAAGGGGGCTTAGACTGCCGGCCTGTTTTGCCTGCGGACCGTGTTTGTTGGAACTAACCCCTTTGAGCCTTACAGGACGCTGATACCTCTTGAATATATTTCTTTTGGCGTTGCTTGGAGTGCCGATAAAAAACAACGCAACTATTAGGAGCGTGATGGCTACTGCAATTTTGTTTTTTTTCATGTAAGCGCCTACCTGAATGTTTTTTTAGTAGTTATGTTTTCTATGAACCTTATCGCAGGTTAATGATGTTACCGTGTAAGTTATATTAATTTATGAGTTCAGGTTACGGATAGCCTTTTACCGATGCCGTGGAGGATTCGCTTGAAAATCTCTTGGTTAAGAGCAAAGTATTTACGTACTTTAGTAACATAAAAAAGTACCTTACGTCAATATCTAAGGCTTTGAGGCTGAGGCGGTATGAACGTTTTTATCCCCTATGCCTGCATCAGGGATACGTTAGAGTGCGGCTCTTTTTCATCCCGGGGATTACGAGATTATGAGCATATGCCATATAGTTGAGGCAATGCCTCTGAAAATGTGGTATATTATACGAGTTTTATAGAGTTCGACTACATAGCCGTAGAAGTCTTACGGCGGCAGAAGTGTTTTTTAGCGCCGGGCTAAATAATATTAAAGGTCAGATTTTTTTAGTATTAAGGTTTAGCATATAGAGACTTTTTTTATTATCAATACTAAAAGGAGCAGGGTATGTTACGGAAGAGTTACGGGTATTTAGTTGTTGTTTTGATCATGGCTGTAAGCGGGGTCTCCTTTGCCGGCACCGCGCATAAGCGTCCGGCCTTTGTGCCGGGCGAGATAATTGTTCGTCTTAATAATATTAGGGATAGGGCCGCTGTGGAACGTGTGTTGAGTAGCGTAAATGCTAAAATGATAAGGCGTTTTATTCGTATCAACGCCATGCACATAAAGGTTCCCAAGGGTACTGCACAGCGTGCCGTCAATATTATTAAAAGGTTGAATGGTGTCAAGTACGCGGAACTTAACGCTTTGAGGTATATCTCCGTCACCCCCAATGACGCAAGGTTTCCCGATCTATGGGGCCTTAACAATACAGGGCAGACAGGCGGGACTTTTGACGCCGATATCGACGCTCCCGAGGCTTGGAATATTATCACTGGAAACTCCAAGATGGTGGTTGCCGATATAGACACAGGCCTTGATATGACTCATCCTGATATCGCGGCCAACGTATACACAAACCCCGGCGAGATTGCCGGTAATGGTATAGATGACGACGGGAACGGGTAT
This sequence comes from uncultured Thermodesulfobacteriota bacterium, assembly GCA_964474975.1. GTDB lineage: Bacteria > Desulfobacterota > GWC2-55-46 > GWC2-55-46 > JADFVP01 > JAJRZX01. Next base: position 9,478 of record CAYYUX010000004.1, on the reverse strand, counting down.
GTAGACGACGTGCATGGCTGGGACTTTGCCCATAACGACAATGACCCCTCTGACACAGATGCCTCTTGCGGCGGACACGGCACCCATACCGCCGGAACCATCGGGGCTGTCGGCAATAACGGTATTGGCGTAACGGGTGTTAACTGGAACGTGCAGATAATGCCTCTTAAGGTCTTCAAGACCTTTTTCGGCTTTTTCTGCTCCGCTTCTACATCAGACATCATCTCTGCCGTCAACTATGCGACCTCCATGGGCGTGAGGGTCTCGAACAACTCTTACGGCAGTACCTCGCCGACGCAGGCGGAATATGACGCCATACAGGCCTCTAACAGCGTTTTCGTGGCCGCCGCCGGTAATGACGGCAAGAACACGGACTTTGCTCCTCAGTATCCCTCCGCCTATAACCTTCCAAATATAATATCTGTTGCCGCTACTGACAAGAACGACGGCCTTGCAGGTTTTTCCAACTTTGGTGTTAAATCCGTAGACCTTGCGGCCCCGGGCGTTAATATTCTCTCCACTACGCCCAATAATACATACAGCTTCTTTAGCGGAACCTCCATGGCTACGCCTCATGTAACGGGAGCGGTCACTCTGCTGATGGCCAAGGACCCGACGCTCACCGTAAACGAGGTGAAGTGGAGGATTCTTGCCGGTGTGGACCCTGCGTCTCTGCCCGTAGGCACGGGAGGCCGCCTTAATATTAACAACACCTTACTTCTGCCGCCTCCTGCGGTGACCATGAGCATTACTCCCATAGGCCCCACTACAGTGGCTCGCGGGGGTTCAGTTTCCTACTCTGTTGCCATCCATAATGCCAGCGGAGCAGTCCAGTTTGTTAAGGCCAGCGTCGCGGCCGTATCTCCTAACGGCAGTGAATTCACCCTTGACTCGAGGTCCTTCAACGTCTCGCCGGGAGCTACGCTAAGCGCCAACTTCACAAAAATTGTCCCTCCCTCTTTGGTGACAGGCGTATATAATATCGCAGGCAGGGTTGAGGTGCCGGGCGGCATAAGCTTTGACGAGGATATCGCCCCTTACACTATCACTCCGTAGGTTATATGTTGCGGCGTAGGCGTGCTTTGCCTTAAGTTATGAATTTTCTTTTAAACACCAAGACGAGAGAGGCGGCAACAACATGTTAAGGAAATGCTTCACGGTTTTAATTATTATCTTGATTACAGCAGTAAGCGGGGCAGCCTTTGCCGGTTCCGTGAAGAACCTGCCTGTTTATGTGCCTGGTGAGTTATTTGTGCGTTTTAACAATGACGTAACTCAGGCATCTGTAGATAAGGCGCTATCAATGGTGAACGGTAAGATTGTCAAGCGTTTCGCCCGCATACATGCCCTTCATGTCAAGGTGCCTGATGGCATGGCAAAGAGGGCGGTACGTCTTCTGAAGGGGCTGGCGAACGTTAAATACGCCGAGCGTAACGCCTTCATGGATCTTAACGCCACTACAACACCCAATGACCCCTTATTTTTGAACCTCTGGGGGCTTAACAATTTCGGTGGGATTTTCGTGGGGCTCTTTGACGCCGATATAGACGCGCCCGAGGCATGGAATGCCTTTCAGGGAACCTCGCATATGGTGGTAGCCGATATTGACACCGGGATGGACATGAGACATGAGGATCTCGCCGCCAATCTATACACCAACCCCAGGGAAATCGCCGGGAACGGCATTGATGATGACGGCAACGGTTATATAGATGATGTCCATGGCTGGAATTTTGTAAGTAATAACAATGACCCCTATGATGGAAATGCCGTTTGCAACGGGCACGGCACTCATACTGCGGGTACAATGGGAGCCGTAGGTAATAATGGCATAGGCATTGCGGGTGTCAACTGGCATATTCAGATAATGCCCTTGAAGGTATTAGGGGGGTTTTATTGCCGCGCCAGTACTGCAGATGTCATAAGCGCCGTCAACTACGCGGCCTCCATGGGCGTAAGGGTAACTAATAATTCTTACGGTGGGGCCCCTTTTTCTCAGGCCTTTAAAGACGCCATACAGGCATCAAGAAGTCTTTTTGTAGCCGCCGCAGGTAATTACAGTCAGAACATCGATGTGTCTCCCTTTTACCCCGCGGCTTACGACCTTCCCAATATCATTTCCGTTGCCGCAACGGATTCTTATGATGCCTTGGCAAGTTTTTCAAATTTCGGCATGACTTCAGTGGACCTTAGCGCCCCTGGTGTAGCCATCCAATCCACCCTGCCCTTTAACACATATGGTTTTTTAGACGGTACCTCCATGGCCTCGCCGCATGTAGCTGGAGCGGCGGCGTTGCTTATGGCCAAGGATGCTACGCTTACTGCAAACGAGGTTAAGTTGAAGATCCTCGGCGGTGTGGACCCCCTTGGCCTCCCAGTGGGTACGGGCGGACGACTTAATCTCAATAACTCCTTACGTATGCCGCCTCCTCTGGTCTTGATAGACGTAGCCCCTAATGGCCCTCAGACAGTACCTCTCGGAGGAAGCGCCTCCTACTCCGTTACCATAACCAATAACGGCCTCTCAAATTATATGGTATCTGTATCCATTGACGCCGTATTGCCCGATGGCAGCAGAGTGCCGCTTGACACAAGGACATTTAGCATGCAGGCCGCCACCTTGGGAACCGCCTACTTCACAAAGACCATACCAGCTACTCTTCCAGCGGGCAGGTATGATATCATTGGCACAGTAGAAGTTGCTGGTCTGAGCTATGACGAAGACATGCTCGCCTACACTGTCACTCCTTAGGTTATCTCCGCCTCGAGTCGGCCTTTTGGGGGCGTCTCGGGGCATCTTTTTTTAATCCATCAATGTTGAATCTGCCGTAGCTTCCCGTGGACATAATGGCCGGTGATTGCAGGGGAGACTGCCCCTTGGATGTCTGAAAGGCCTTATATGAATGATGTATATTGAGACTGTTTTGTCCTAAAGCGTCTTCTTCTGCATCATTCTCTCTCCTGGGGGGGGATATTACCCTCTGGTTATGTCTTTTATGCTTTAAAAAAGAATTCTAAAAGGATATAATTCAATATTGATACTCCGCAATAAACATAGCGGGCAGGCACGCTGAGCCTGGCGTCATCCCGGCCCCAGAGCCTGGCGGGCATTTAAAAGGGGGCGGGCATTAAGAAAAGGCCGGCATGAAAATATCCGGTTGTAGTGGGGGGGGCGGGGGAGCTGATGTGGCTGGAGGGGGAGTTTGGTGCCGTGCGAGAATGAAGGTGGAGTACACAGGGAGGCATTAGGGCCGCGGCGGCCTGGAAAATTGCGCCATAATGGCGCGGAGGCAGGGAGCCTTGACCCTCTCAGGGGGTTGATTCCCTGGCGGACTTATCATGTGTGTGAATTATTATAACCACATCAGTTGACCTTTTATAACAGCGCTTATTTTTTAAAAACAGGAGGATGTTTTGTCGGAGACAAGAAAAAAAAGATGTCTTGCAGTGGGCCTTGACGGCGTATCTACAGGGCTTATTACGGAATATATGAAGAGGGGCCTCATGCCTCATGTCCGGGAGATACTCTCAAGCGGCTTTGCCCTTCATGAGATGGACGCGTCCATACCCGACGTATCATCAACATCATGGGCCTCCTTCCTTACGGGCGCCAACCCCGGCGAGCACGGTATATACGGCTTCATGGACTTGAAGCCCGGGGCCTACTCCATGTATTTTCCATCCTATTCCAATATAGGCGCGCCTTCCATCTGGGATATCATCGGCGGTACGGTTGGTGATAAACGCTCCGCCCTCGGCGACCGTTACAGCGGACGCTTCCCAGAGCCTCTGCGCTCCGTTGTGATGAACATACCCGAGACCTACCCGGCTTCGCCCATGAACGGCATATTGACGGCGGGTTTTGTCTGCATAGACCTGCAAAAGGGCACATATCCGGCGAGCGCCTATGATTATCTTAAATCCATTGACTACCGCTCCGATGTAGATGCCGCAAAGGCCGTCTCAAACCCCGATGGGTTTTTTGAAGAGGTAGACTATGTGCTTGATAAGCGCATGGAGGCCTTTGAGAACCTCATGGTGAATGATCCATGGGATCTCTTTATTGCCGTTATTACGGAGACAGACAGGATTCATCACTTCTTTTTTGATGCGGCCTTTGATGAAAACCATAAATATCACGGTGCTTTTGTTAGTTTTTATCAGAAGCTCGACGCCATTATCGGTACCCTCTTCGCCCGTTTTCATGATCTCTCAAAGGGAGACGGGCTATTCATGACCATGTCGGACCATGGTTTTACGGAGCTTAAAAAAGAAGTGTATATAAATACTGTTTTTCAGAATGCCGGGATCCTTCATCTTGATGAGAGCCGTGATTATTTCGAGCAGATAAAGGCCCCTACAAAGGCCTTTGCCATGGAGCCGGCACGGATATACATCAACACCGAGGGAAAGTATCCGGCGGGAGCTGTCTCTGCCTCTGATGTCCCTGCTGTAATTGCCGAGGTCAGGAAAGTACTTGATTCCCTTACCTATGATGGGCAGAAGGTAATAAAAAAGATATACAATAAGGCCGAGCTGTACAGCGGCCCCTCTGCTGAGGTTGGCCCGGACCTTGTCTGCCTCGCTAATGACGGTTTTGATTTGAAGAGCGCCTTCAAAAAGGCGGAACCCTTTGGCAACGGACGCTTCACTGGTATGCACACAAGGCATGACGCCCATTCTATCCTGCCTGATTCGGCGGCACCGGCGTCGCGCCTTCACATCGAGTCCCTTGCCCCGATTATACTGGATTATTTTTCCGCTTAATTCTCATATTACAAGGAGAAGTTATGGATCAACTCACAATGCTTGAGAATAAGAGTATCTTTATCATCAGGGAGGCCTACGCCAAGTACAGAAATATTGCCTTGCTCTGGTCTGTGGGTAAGGACTCTACAACCCTTTTATGGCTATGTAAAAAGGCCTTTTTCGGCAAAATTCCATTTCCCGTATTACACATAGATACGAGTTACAAGTTTCCGGAGATGTATGAATTCCGCGATAAGTACGCAAAAGAATGGGGTCTCGACCTCATAGTGGGGCGTAACTCCGAGGCCCTTGACGGCGGCATGGGGCCGGGCAAGGGCAGTAAGCTCGATTGCTGTAACGAACTGAAGACCAATGCCCTCAAGCAGACCATAGCGAAGTACGGCTTCAAGGCCCTGCTCCTCGGCATAAGACGCGACGAGCATGGCATCCGCGCGAAGGAGAGGGTCTTTTCCCCAAGGGACGAGAACTTCCGGTGGAACTACGAAGACCAGCCCGCCGAGCTATGGGACCAGTACAAGTCAGAGTCCGAGGGTGAGGACCATGTGCGTGTCCATCCCATACTCCATATGACGGAGCTTGATATCTGGAAGTATGTTAAGAGAGAGAACCTGCCTATCTCGGAGCTCTACTTCAGCAAGGAAGGCAAGAGGTTCCGCTCCATCGGATGCGCGCCCTGTTGCGGGCCTGTGGACTCAAAGGCCGCGAATGTAGACGAGATAATAGAGGAAATATCTGACTCAACTACCTCTGAGAGGGCCGGCAGGGCGCAGGACAAGGAAGACGCCTACACTATGCAGAAGCTACGCGCATTGGGGTATATGTGATATGACAAAAACAGGAGATGCAATAATGGAAGAAAGGGAACTTCATATTGTTATCGTAGGGCATGTGGACCACGGCAAGAGCACCCTCGTGGGCAGACTCTTTTTTGATACGGGCTGTCTCTCGCCATCGAAGATGGAGGAGATAAAGGAGAGTTCAAAGGCTGAAGGCAAAGACGGAAAGATAGAGTTCGCCCATGTCATGGATTGCCTGCAGGAAGAGCGCGACCAGGGTATCACCATAGACATCGCTCATACATTTTTTAATACAGAGCGCAGAAGATACGTAATCATCGACGCTCCCGGGCACAGGGAGTTTCTTAAAAACATGATTAGCGGCACCTCGCAGGCCGAGGCGGCCATTATGCTTGTAGACGCGGCGCGCGGTGTTGAGGAGCAGACTCTCAGGCACTGCCATGTCCTCGGCCTCCTCGGCATTAAGCAGGTGGCCGTGCTACTTAACAAGATGGACCTTACGGGGTACTCGGAAGAGTCCTTTATCAAGGTAAAAGATGATATTACAAAGGTGCTGTCTGGCCTCGGCATAACCCCTTCTTATGTCATACCCATCTCCGCCATGGAGGGTGACAATGTTGCCGAAAAGTCCGTGAACATGAAGTGGTATGACGGGCCTACCGTGCTTAGCGCCCTCGATAGTTTCGAGTCCGTAAAGGCCCTGGACCGCGGAATGAGATTTCCCGTGCAGGACGTATATGATATCGATGGCGTGAAGGTGGCCGTAGGCAGGGTTGAGGCCGGGGTACTGCGCGCAGGAGAAGAGGTCTTTATACTCCCGGAAAAGAAAAAGGCGCGCATCAAGGAAATAAAAAAATACCTTGAAGATGGTATCAAAGAGGCCACCGCCGGTGACGCCATAGGCATTACCGCCGAGGGCGTTGGCTTTGATAGGGGGCAGATAGTCGTTGACCGCATTGATGCCGATGTGACAGATACCATAAATGCCAATATATTCTGGATGGTCGATAAGGACTACACCCTTGGCAGACCCTTGACCTTCAAGTGCGCCACTCAGGATGCAGGGGCCACAATAGAGAAGATCTACCAGAGGTTTGACCCTGCCTCCATTGAGGTAGTTGAGAGAGACGCTTCCATTATAAAGCCATCAGAGGTGGCAAAGGTGGAGATAAAGCTCGATAGACCCGTTGTAGTGGATCCATTCTCCAAGATTCAGGAGACGGGCCGTTTTGTCCTTGAACACGATGGCTTTACCGTGGCAGGCGGTATCATCTTATAAATCCCCGTGCCTGATGAGGGGCCTTAGGGGGGATTGCGGACAAGGGGTATGCAGGGGGGAGAGAGGGAAATTAGGGGTTAGTGAGGGGATATTCGGGGTTAGTGAGGAAAAATCCTGGTGAAATGGTTGGGGCCGGCGGAATAGCTGGGCCGATATGGCGTGTAGGCGGCAAACAATAAGCTCAGAGCGTTTATATTAAGAGGCCGGGGTTCCCATGGGTTATAATAAATTTCATCTAATGAAGAGCCGGATAAAAATATGAATATGGAGATGAAAAAGAAGAAGGGCCGTGGTCGGAATTTTTTAAGAGGCAATAGCGGTTTCACCCTTATAGAGCTCATGGTGGTAATCGTCATTCTCGGTATCCTCGCGGCTATTATCGCCCCGCGTATCATCGGACGCACCGATGAGGCCAAGGTGACTGAGGCCAAGGTTCAGATAAAGAACTTCGAGACTGCCATAAAACTCTACAAACTCGATAATGGCCGTTATCCAGCCACGGAGCAGGGCCTTAACGCCCTTATCGCGAAACCCACGGTAGGTATTATCCCCAGGAACTGGCGCAAGGGCGGGTATCTTGAGAATAATAAGATACCCCTGGACCCATGGGGCAATCCATACATCTACGCCTCTCCCGGTCTCCACGGGGATTATGATATCCTCTCTTACGGGGCCGATGGCGTAAGAGGCGGCGAGGGGTTTGACAGTGACGTGGAGAGCTGGAACGTCAACTGAGGCCAGGGCCTCCTGCGCGGGCTTTACACTCATAGAGCTTGTAGTAGTCATCGCCATAGTTGCCTCAGTGCTTCTTATCGCCTTTCCCGGCATGAGCGTGCTTGAGAGTTACGGTTTTCGGTCAGACGCGCGGCGGATAGCCGGGCTTTTCCGCTACCTTGATGATACGGCTACCACGGAAGGGCGCTATTACAGGGTTTGGTTTTATCCTGAAAAAGAGATTTTAAGGGTTGAGACCTCTTCTGACGGCGAGGGATTCGTGGCCTCGAAAGACCATGACATAAGTGGCTTTAGTCTGGGCAAGTCCACGGAGATAGAGGATATTGTCATAGCCGGGCTCGGAAGAATAGCAAAGGGCGAGGCCGCCGTAGTCTTTAACCCCTCGGCAGGGGCAGACCCCTTCAGCCTCCATCTTCGAAGAGGCGATGAAGAACTTACCTTACGTTACAACCCATATTCAGGCAAGGTCAAGATAATTAAAGGTCATGTGTAGGAGACCCTCAACCCACTCGAGTCCGCGGCAGGAAAGAGTCATCTCAGAGAGGGGCTTTACGCTCCTTGAGATAATGGTGGCCCTTGCCATTCTCGGCGGGGTTATTGTCACGGCCCTTACCAGTATCAGCTATCACCTTACTGTTGTTGACGGCAATATCAACAGGACACTTGACGCCATGCTCGCCGCGGAGAGGTTGGAGCAGGTCCGGCTCTACGGCGAGCCGGAGAAAAAGAATGGAGATCTTTCCCCTGATTATGAGGGGTTTTTATGGAGTTATAGCAGGCAAATGTCCTCTTATAAGGGGATGATTACAGAGGCCATGAGTCTGAGTCGTTTTGGCGAGGCGGGCGTAACCATAAAGACCATGATACCGGAGAAGTAGATATGGGCTTTATAGAGAGAAGACCGAGACAAAGGGGGATAATCAAGGGCCTTTGCCTACGTGATTTTAACGCCCCCGGTTTTACGCTCATCGAGCTCCTCATTGCCGTCGCTATCCTCGCCGTAATAATAACGGCCATATACGCGAGCCTCTTCAACGTACTTTCCACAAGGGAGAATGTTCAGGCGAAGATGGACCGTCTGCGCGAATTTCGCCGTTTCTCGGGGATATTTTCAAAGGAGGTACGCGCCTCTTTTTTCAGCCCTTCCAACGCCGTCTCGCTATGGCGCGGCAGGGGCGGAACCCCTGATTCCGCTGATAACGCGAGCCTTTCAATGACCTACTTTACCTATCCTGCCGGAAAGGACCCCTCGGGCGACCTCATGGCCGTAAGCTACAGCGCCGAAGATACGGAGAGCGGACTTACGCTCTACCGTGAATCATGGAACCCCTATACAGGGGTTAAGGGCGGCAGGGCCGAGGTAATGGAAGGCATACGGGGCTTTGAGGCGCAGTTTTACGATGGTGACAAGTGGGTGGATTCATGGGACGCCGAGACGCGTAAAGCCGTGCCTCTTGCCGTAAGGATATCCATAGGTATCAATGCCCTTGAGGGGGTAAGGACATTGACGGCAACTGTAGAGACAATGGTAAAGTGATGATAATTGCACGAGCGCCTTTGAGACTACGCGGCGAGAGAGGCTTCGCGCTTATCATAACGCTCCTTGTAACGGCTATTATAGTCAGCGTTCTTGCAGAGATAGTCTTTTCCGTGCATCTGGATACAATGAGCACGGGTAGTTTTATCGATTATCAGAATGCATCCTTTCTGGCAAGGGACGGGCTTAGCGTAGCAAAAAAGTTTGCTCTGGATATTAACGAGCCCGGCTACACCTATGTTGACGATAAAATGGGGCTGAGGTTATTTAAAAACATTGATGATAAAGGCAGTAGTCTCGTTGTCAAGCTCTCTGACGAGTCGGGGCTACTCTCCCTCAATGCCATTGTCTATAAGAACG
>CAYYUX010000003.1:0-58905 GCA_964474975.1 uncultured Thermodesulfobacteriota bacterium | reverse complement strand
CCGCCTTTGCCTATCACTCACAGGAAAGAACGGTTAACGTCCCCAAGGCGGAACAGCGTAACAAGATCCGCGGCGGATTCCACAACAGTCTCACCAGGCAGCGTCTGAAACCAAGTCTTATGACAGGCGGCTACGGTCAGTTCTCATACGGCTTCAATGCCTGGGGGCCCATCCCCATCATCAGGGATACAACCGTTTTCGTGAGAAAAATGAGAAACCAGGAGGTTAAGTGGTAATGGATATCAGAACCCAGTTTTCAATGAGCTTTCACTTGGACAAGTGTATCGGTTGCCACACTTGTAGCGTCTCCTGCAAGAACATCTGGACCACGAGACGGGGCGCCGAGTATATGTGGTGGAACAACGTGGAGACCAAACCCGGAACCGGTTATCCTGTAACATGGGAAGATCAGGACAGGTACAGGGGCGGTTGGGAAGTCTCCGGCGGCAATCTCAGGCTGAAACTCTTAAAGGGACCTGGCAAGATCAGGTCCCTAGCCAACATCTTTTTTCAGCCGAATTTGCCGACAATAGATGATTACTATGAGCCCTTTACTTATGACTATCAGAACCTCTTCAACGCACCTGCGGGAGACGACCAGCCCGTTGCGCGTCCGAAGTCACTCATCACCGGTGAGTTCATGGAGAAGATAGTTCTCGGGCCGAACTGGGACGATGACCTTGGCGGATCTCCACTATACGCCTCCAACGATCCCAACATGAAGAATCTCTCGGAATCGCAGAAAGAGTGTCTCACCAAGTTCCATAAACTCTTTTTCTTCTATGTTCCGAGGATATGCAACCATTGCCTCAACCCCGGTTGCGTGGCATCCTGTCCCTCAGGCGCCATCTACAAAAGGGGTGAGGACGGCATCGTTCTTATAGACCAGGATACCTGCCGCGCCTGGAGGTTCTGCGTAAGCGCATGTCCTTACAAAAAACCATACTTTAACTGGGCAACCGGTAAGAGCGAGAAGTGCATATTCTGCTACCCCAGGGTTGAGACCACACAGGCCAATGCCTGCGCTCACTCTTGCGTAGGAAGGATTCGCCACGTAGGTCTGCTCTTCTACGATGCCGACAGGATACCGGATACAGCCAAGGTATCTGACGAGAGAATAGTCGAGGCCATGCGGGATATTATCCTTGATCCCAATGACCCGGCAGTCGTGGAGGCCGTCCGCAAGAACGGTGTTCCAGACAACTGGATAGCCGCGGCGCAGAATTCGCCGGCATACAAGATGTTCAAGAAGTGGAGGATATCTCTCCCGAACCATCCGGAGTTCAGAACTCTGCCGATGAACTTCTACTTGCCGCCGCTTTCTCCCATACTGCACGACGCAAAGTCGGCTTCAGGCGGTACCTTTGACCCCATCTCCAACGACTTCTTTAATGATGTCGATAAGATGAGAGTTCCTGTAAGGTATCTTGCCAGTCTCCTCTCCGCCGGCAACGAGCAGCTTGTAATCGAGTCGCTCAAAAAGCAGATGGCCGTGAGGATATACCAGAGGCACAAGAGAGTCGGTGATATCAGCGCTGATGTGGCAAAGAACGCCCTCGCCCAGGTTGGGTTCAGCGCAAGGGATGCCGACGAGATATACACACTCCTGAGTCTCGCGACGTATGAGGAGAGGTTTGTAATCCCTGAGACGCATCGTGAGGCCGAGACCTCAATAGACCCGAGGACGGTATACGAGAAGAGGGGAACCGTTGGCTTCGGAAAGAAGCAACATAATAGAGAACTTCTCGGGAGGTCGTGGTAAAGCTTATGTCCGTCAAGGTTAAGAGTTTATACGAGCATTTTGCAGATATCCTCCAATATCCTACAGAGGATTTGCCGGCCACAATTGAGGAGACAATGGAGGCAGTATCCCGTTGCCCTCAGTACGGGCCTGAGATAATGGACGCCTTGCGCCATTTTCAAGAGGAGGTAAGTAAATTGCCCCTTGATGATGTTCAGGGGATATATTCATATACCTTTGAGCTGACATCAGAATATACTCTTGACCTCGGACATTTTCTTTTTGATGGATTCAAAAGATCCAATAACCTGGCTTCACTCAAGGCTATGTACAGGGAGAAAGGCTTTCCCTATGATGAGATAGCCAAGGGAGAACTTCCGGATCACATGCCTGTTTTGCTTACTTTCCTCGGAACACTTGAGGATGCCGAGCTCAAGCAGGATGTTATGGAAAGCTTCCTTGTGATAGCCCTTGAAAAACTCGATAAAAACTTCGAGAAAAACAAGGGTAATCTATACAGCTATCTTATTGACGCCATACATCGTGTTATTGACAAAGACGTTAAAGGAGGTATGTAGACATGTATATGTTTCTTTACGGCACCATGCCCTATGTGCTTGTTGCCATAGCAATAGTAGGCGTTTTCTGGCGCTTCAATTACAACAGGTTCAGTTGGAGTTCACAGTCCTCCCAGTTCCTGGAAAACAAGGTTCTCTTTTTCGGTTCCTTCCCATGGCACTATGGTATTATTATCCTTCTCCTTGGTCATATTGTGGGGATAATCATACCAAGCGGACTGCTCTGGTGGAACTCTGTACCCGTAAGGCTCTATATACTTGAGCTTACGGCACTGTCTCTGGGTTTCCTTGCTCTCTTCGGCCTTCTCGCTCTTATATACAGAAGGCTTACCAACACAAGAGTCAAGGCGCTTACAAACTCATGGGACGTAATCATCCTTATCATCCTGCTCATACAGGTCGTAACCGGTCTCGGCAACGCCATCTTCTTCAGGTGGGGCTCCAACTGGTACGCCGCGAGCGCTGTTCCGTGGGTCTGGAGTCTCTTCAGGTTCAATCCTGACCCAACGTACGTAGCGAGTCTGCCTTTGAACACCAAGGTTCATATCTTCAACGCCTTGATATTCATCGCATTCATACCGTTTTCAAGGCTCGCTCACTTTGTAACCATCAACCCCTACAAGTACCTCACACGGCCTTATCAGGTCGTCAGGTGGTACAGGAGCAGGGGCGCCACAGTTAACGTGGTACAGTACAAGTAATACAAACCGGTGGGGATGGGCGCTTTGTGTCCATCCCCGTCATACCGGTAAGGCGGCTGCTTTACTTCTGTCCCTCACCGGATTATGGAAAAATCAAAAAATTCTTATTTGCTTGAATGCCGTTTATATGGGTAGTTTTTTGCTTGACTCGGAAGCTTCTTTGTGCGAAAAGAGACACATAACGGCACATAAGCGATAAAACATTTGTTGAGAATTAAAGGCGTATTCGACGCCCTTTATTAACATATATCCATCTTTCACTTAATTTTTTTTGCCCTTTTCTACGGGGCAAGAAAACAATTACAAAAGGAGATAACGGCGTATGTCAGACATCTTTGAATGGAAGGTCGAGGACGAAGGCTTCTGGAACTCGACCGGAAAAAGGATTGCTACGAGGAATCTATGGATTTCCATTCCATCCCTTCTCGTAGGATTCGCCACATGGCTGATGTGGGGCATTATCACGGTTCAGATGGTGAACCTTGGTTTTCCTATACCTAAAGCTCACCTCTTTACCCTTATGGCCATAGCCGGCCTCACAGGTGCTACACTAAGGATTCCAAGTACGTTCTTTATCAGAATTGCAGGTGGTAAGAACACCTTGTTCTGGACAACGGCGATGCTCATGATACCATCAATGCTCGCCTTTATCTTTTTGCAGAGTAAAGACACACCACTTTTCTACTTCCAGATATGCGCCTTCTTCTCTGGCTTTGGAGGCGGAAACTTTGCTTCATCCATGAGTAACATCAGCTACTTTTTCCCTAAGAAGGTACAGGGAACCTCTCTTGGCCTTAACGCTGGTCTTGGTAACTTTGGTGTTACGACAATGCAGATTCTTATCCCCCTTGTCATGACCTTTAAGCTCCTTGGCCCATTAAGCGGCCCGGGCATGACCCTTATCAACACAAGCGGAACCCTTATCGGAAAGATCCCGGCTGGCTCCACCACATGGATTCATCACGCCGGTATCGTATGGATGTTCTGGCTTATACCTTTAGCCGTAGCAGGTTGGTTCGGCTTTAATAACATCAGGACGCCTGCCGTATCACCGCACATAAGCGGAACCTTCGGCTCCCTTGGCAAGATCGTCTTCCTTCTCTGCATCGGTTTTGTGACAGCGGGGCTTGGCCTCTACGCACTTTTGCCGGCGCCATTCGGTTTCGGCATAAACAAGTGGGTCGTGCTAGTATGCGTCATTGTAGCCACGGTTCTACTAATGAGATATTTATCACCGGGAGAGTTGAAGGAAAACCTTAAGCGGCAGTATAAGATATTCAACAACAGCCATACATGGGTCATGACAGTCATCTATACCATGACATTCGGATCCTTCATCGGCTATGCCGCTTCATTTCCGCTTTCCATCAAGGTCATATTCGGTTTCCAGCACCTCATTGACCCCGCGACGGGATTGATGACGCATAATACGCCAAACCCACTTGGTCCGAGCGCCCTGACTTATGCCTGGATAGGCCCCTTCATCGGCGCCCTTATCAGGCCAGTAGGAGGTAAGATAGCGGATAAACTTGGCGGAGCGCTTGTAACTCAGGTATGCGCCATAGGCATGGTTGTCTGTGCACTTGCCGTCTCAGTGTTCATGGCCAAGGCATACGCCACGGCAACACCGCAGGATTACTGGTTGCCATTCTTCCTTCTGTTCCTTGGCCTCTTCACCTTCTCAGGCATAGGCAATGGCTCTACATTCAGGACAATAGCCATGGTCTTTAACGAGGAGCAAGCAGGACCTGTCCTTGGATGGACATCGGCTGTCGCGGCCTACGGCGCTTTCATTATGCCCAAGGTCATCGGTGAGCAGATTAAAGCTACGACACCTCAGTATGCGCTATACGGTTTCGCAGCATTCTACGCAGTATGTGTTGTCCTGAACTTCTGGGTCTATCTACGGCCCGGATGTAAATACAAGAATCCTTAATCCGCACTTTCAGCGTTTTGTGGATTCACAAAAGACGGAGGGACTATGTCCCTCCGTCTTTTTGTTTTATTTGAGTGAAAAATTTTACCAAAATTATTGACATAACGGAATTTTATGATAATGTGAATACATAGCACAACAAACTCGTTTTAACAGTGTTTTATAGATAGCTCTCTGCACTCTACCTTAGGAGGTCTTTATGGGAATCTACGATAGGATGGACAAGTTTGATATTGATACTATGACCGCCGAAGAGCATCAGAAAAAGCAGGAATATGTAACTGGTAAGTGCAAATGCAAGGGGTGTCCCACTTATGTTGAGGGAGATGCAACTATCGGGTACTGTTTTCCCCTGATAGGAACAAGCGCAAACATCAAATGGGAAAAAGACTGTATCTGTGGGTCATGTGATATCTGGAAGGAGTATGCCCTTGAGCATACACACTACTGCACACGTTGCTCCGAGATATGTCAGATAATGAAGGGTGAAGTCAGCGACGCCCCGTGATGAATGTGCTTTGCCGATTGTAATGACTATCGACCGGTTCTTTTATTTATTGAACCGGTCGTTTTCTATACACAGTCCTTGTTGCAGGATTTCTTGTTTCTTTATCTCAAGGTAAATTCCTTAAGTCAGATGACTGAATCGCCGTAAGGGTTTTTTTTATGGCAACGTCTATTATCGGGACCATTAAACTGGACAAGGCTTTATATTTATAGTATATTATAATAATCCCTTTTTACTAAATAAAACAGAATCAAAGGAGACATTGATGGACATCACTACAGTAGAGCAGGCTTCAGAGGCAATAAAAAGGTGGCTCGACGAGAATCACCACAAGACACAAAAAATTGACGACGGTCAGTCTACCTTTCATTATGAGATAGACTATCCCATAGGCTCTTTAAAAAGGCAGAGAATATTACAGCCAACAGAGTTTCCCGGCCTCGTTGTACTCCTAAACGGTGTCTCTATCGCAAAAGAGCACATAGATTCCCTTGCAAAGCTTTCCAGAGATGAAAGAGAGCAGTTTTATGCAGAGATAAGAAACGACCTTCTCTTTCTTAAGAACAGCTATGACATGAACATGAATGAGGAAGGAGTTGCCAAACAGATTCAGTTCTCCTATGAGTTCTATCTTGACGGCCTT
This sequence comes from uncultured Thermodesulfobacteriota bacterium, assembly GCA_964474975.1. Lineage (GTDB taxonomy): Bacteria > Desulfobacterota > GWC2-55-46 > GWC2-55-46 > JADFVP01 > JAJRZX01. The sequence goes on along the minus strand of CAYYUX010000003.1, from coordinate 52,798 downwards.
TCAAAGACTAAGATGTTCGAGGGCCTGCTCCTTAACCACAGGACCCTTATATACATCGTAACAAAGTTCAATGATAAGTTCGGCATCCCTGAAATGCCAGGTGGTGCTGAGGGCGAAAAGGTTGCTCAAAACGCTTGATCTGACGTAAGGTTTTTGATTCCAGGAGGTGAGTGTTATGACTGGAAAGAAGGTAAGAGTAGAATATAAATGTCTTCATCCCTCGTGCGTCGTATATTGCAGAGAGGGTGTGTTGACTATGGACGAGGAGCTTTTTAAAGGACTCCTTGACGCCAACGACCATAAAGATGTCTTCAGGAGTCCGAGAGGCGCTTGTCGTATGGGTTTTTCTCAGGATTTTAAATCTCTCGGTGTGGAGACCTCTGAAAATGGTTCGCCGTCTCGTACCAAAGAGAAACAAGAGGCTTCCCTTGATAGCGACAACCCACTTGAGGTCCTTGTTGCGGAACACAGGAAGGTAATCTCCAGGCTTGATGAGATTGAGACACACCTTAAGAAAAGAGACCTCGATGGTCTCTGGGATGCCGCAGTCGCTCTTGAAAATGACATAACCCTTCATTCTGTTATGAAAGAAGAGCAGTTACTATTCCCTCGCGTACATAACCTCCTGCCTCTCGCAGAAGGGCTTATTACTATTGTGCGCGAAGACCATCGGGAGTTTATGACGCTATTGCTCTCTTTTAAGAGCGCGCTTGTTGATGGCGATATCCTTGATGGATTGGCTCGTTCAATCATAGTCAATTTAAAGAACCATATCAAGAAAGAGGATGACGAGTTTTTCGCCCTTCTTGAGAACAGCCTTGACGCAGAGACACGGCAGATTATCCTCAAGGAAATGAAGGAAATGGAAGCAACCTTTGTACCCAAGAAGGCCGGGCGTAGAATTGACGCTACAGAGCTCTCAACTGCGAAAGAGCGTTATCACTTTGATGATTTGGCCTCTGCCGCGAGAGACGCAAGACTTGCTGACGCAGAAAGTGGCGGCGGCTGTTGTCACGAGACGCATAACGACTAACTGAACAGGCTTTATTTTTTTGAATTTACCCGGCCCTCCCACAAGGAGTGCCGGGTTTTGTATTTTTTGAACAATCTCGGAGCCCGGTTTGAAATAAATAGGCGAGGGAAGGCGATGGCAAGGAGCATGACGGTGAGAACGGAGAAGACCTCGAGCAACTGTCATTAAATATACAGATTTTAAGTCTTATTAGTGTATCTTTATACTTATGTTAAAGCGGCATATGTGTGTAGATAATGTAAATCCACATGCTGATAATGGAGACTCCGAACCAGCAGACATATTTAAAGGCCCAACGTCTTGTCCTTACTATTCGAAGTTTCAGCAGTATAATAGCAAATCCTGAGAGCCACAAAAGCAGGACCGTCAGATTGTATCCGCTATCGATGAAGGAGATGGCGAATAGAAGGATAAAAAGAGCGATGGAACTGTAGCCGTTGAGGCGATGAATCTTGCCTTCAAAGCTCCTTCTTTTTGTCCTTACGAGCTGCATACCGCTTATGAAGCTTGATGTCGCAAGTATCACTCCTATGGAGCCAATTATGAGTGGCAGAAAGTCATTGAACATGCTTACCTTCCAGAGATAGTTTTAAAGAAGTACATCTGCACGAGGTAGAATATGAAACCAATATAGATAAGCAGAACCGGTAATATGAGAAAGAGGTCAGGTAGCGAGGTGTTGTTTGAGAGTTTGTTCCCTGTTGACTCGCCTGTTACGAGCCCAAAGGTATTTCTCATTGTTTTGTTGCCTTTGATAATATTATTATTGGAAGACCATATAAGCATTCCGTTCCATCTGTTCAGGTTAATTTTGTTGTTTTGAATGAAATTGTTGTGAGAGGCAAAAATGAAAAAACCCTTGTCGCCGTTATAGCTTACGGAGTTGTTGCTTACGAGGCATTCACTCGATTTATTGATGTATAATCCGTAGGAGTTGTTTGAATCAAGGTGATTTCCGAATATTATGCCATTCTGAACAGACATGAAAATCAGCCCGTTTTCATTTTTAATAACCAAGTTGCGGTTTATCTTTATTCTCTTGCTTTTTTCAACAAGAATTCCGGCTATTAGAGAGTCCTTGACAGTAAAGCCGAGGATGGTAACGTCCTTGGTTTTGATTATGTGTATGGCAGGTTTGTCAGGGTCTTTTGCAGTGATAAGCGTTTTTTCCGCGCCCCTTGAGGTCCTGAGAAAGAGGGGTTTGTTTATGATGATATTCTCGCTGTATGATCCCGGCCTGACAATTATTATCGAGCCCGGCTCTGCCTTTGCAACGGCTTCACCGATACTCTTATAGTCACCGGGAACGTCTATTATAGATGCCTCCGCTGGTATGCTTGAGAAGGCAATGAAAAATAAGAGGAATATAATGCCAAGACTATATTTTTTCATACAACCGCTTATATTATAAAGGTTTTTAGCATGGTGCTTTTTTAAACCCAAATATTATTCTGGCCGTGCAGTGGGCTGAAAGATGGAGAAAACGTAGCTAAAGGTATCCTCCTGTGCAAGGTTCTGATTCATGAGAGCTTATCAGAAAGGGGGCTAAAAGTCCAAGACAATGTGTTTGTAGATAATTACTTAAGGGGACAAAAAAGGCCGCACAAAATTGCGCGGCCTTTTGTTAAATGGAATTTTTTGTTGGCAATAACGTGACTTCCGATGACGTATATAAAAAAGAGGTTACGTCGTGACCCCTTTTGTTTACTGGTGGAGCTGAGGGGGATCGAACCCCTGACCTCAAGACTGCCAGTCTTGCGCTCTCCCAACTGAGCTACAGCCCCCTGTGCATAAGCTATTATTCATATCATTACGGGCTTTATCTTGTCAATTGAAATCTCCAAATTTATGGCATATATTTTTTTCTTTTGTCAGGGGAGGGTGTCTGAACCATATAACACGTAAGGCCTGGTAAAGCACGTTTATGCCTGACTATACTGTAAATAAATTTTTTCTAAAAAATGTTTCTGGAAAAAGACTATTTTTCTTCTTTTTAGCTTGCAAATAAAAGCGATTCATTGTATTAGTAATCATCAAACACACATTCACACATCGATCGGCGACTTATAAATACAATCCTGAATTAGCAGAGGAGGAGCACATGGGAAAAGCATTAACGAAATCCAAGATAGTAGAGCACATAGCAGAAAATAACGACATTACAAAAAAAGCCGCTTCAGACATCCTTACCTGTCTTGCGGAGCTCTCATATAAAGAGGCCAAGAACGGTTTTACCCTCCCCGGTATCGGTAAACTTGTCCTTGTGGATAGAAAGGCCAGAACAGGCAGAAATCCTCAGACAGGCGAAACCATAGAAATCCCGGCCAAAAAGGTTCTTAAGTTCCGTGTTGCCAAGGCCTGCAAGGACGCTGTGCTCTAAATCTTGTATAGGTTTAGACCAAACGATTTTATCCTTGAGTTTAAGCCGAATATATAAAGTTCTTCATATAAAAAACCCCGCTCCTTTGGTCCGGGGTTTTTTTGTTTTTTATTTTAAATATGTCTACCTATTCAGTTCTGAGCCCGATGTAGCAGTATAATCCTTGTTTTTTAAGGCCTTTTACAGTATATTGTCGCTATGAAGTGTCCATTTTGCTCTTATCTCGAAGACAAAGTCATCGACTCCCGTCTTATTCAGGAGGGCGTGCTTACACGGCGCCGTCGTGAGTGTCTCTCCTGCTTGAAACGCTTTACAACCTATGAGCGGATAGAGGAACGGCTCCCTCTTGTCGTCAAGAAGGACCACCGCCGTGAGTCTTTTGAGAGGGCGAAGATACTTGCGGGAATAATGAAGGCCTGCGAGAAAAGGCCCGTATCCCTTGAGGAGATAGAAAAGCTTGTTGATGGACTTGAGACAAGACTCCTTGATGCCCCTGCAAAAGAGATTGAGAGCAGGGCACTTGGCGAACTTGTCATGGACGCAATAAAGGGACTCGATGAGGTGGCCTATGTCCGTTTTGCCTCTGTGTACAGAGATTTCAGAGATATCAATGAGTTCATGGTAGAACTTAAAGAGCTTCTTGAGATGAAGAAGGATAAGGGCTGAGCCGTGTCTCATGAGGAATTCATGTCTGAGGCCCTGCGCCTTGCCCGACGCGGTCATGGACTTACGAGTCCAAACCCCGCTGTCGGAGCCGTAGTTGTCAGAAATGGCCTTGTAATAGGCCGAGGTTATCATAAAGGCGCCGGGCTTGCCCATGCCGAGGTAGCGGCCTTAGAAGGTCTGCGCAGATGCGATATCAGAGGAAGCGTCCTTTATGTTACGCTCGAGCCATGCTGTCATAAGGGAAGGACAGGAGCCTGCACTGACGTTATTATAGCCTCAGGCATAAAAAAAGTTGTAGTAGCTGCCTCTGACCCCAATCCTCTCGTATCCGGCAAGGGTATCGCCATTTTACGGTCTAAAGGTATAGAGGTCGTAGAAGGGGTACTCGCTGATAAGGCCTCTGCCCTTAATGAGTGGTTTATCAAATATATCACAACGGGTATGCCCTTTGTGCGGCTGAAACTCGCCGTGAGCCTTGACGGCCGCATAGCATCGGATACAGGCGCCTCGAAGTGGATTACAGGGCAGGCCTCAAGAAAATACGCCCATAAGCTGAGGAGCATCGCAGACGCTGTTCTGGTAGGCTCTAATACGGCCCTAACCGACGACCCCGCCCTTACGGTCCGTCATGTGAGAGGCGTAAATCCCGCCCGCGTGGTACTGGACAGCTCTTTTCGTACGCCCTTATCGGCAAAGCTCTTTCATGATTCTTCTGCGAGGGTTTTTATCTTTACAGCGCTCGGGGCAGACAGGAAAAAGGTCGCCCTGGCCCGTGCTATGGGTGTAAAGGTCTTTTATGTTGCCTCAAAGGGTCGCGATGGTCTGGATATAAAAAAAGTATTGAAAAAACTTGTTGACTGCGGCATTGCCAATATTCTTATTGAGGGCGGCGGCATGGTAGCCGCCTCGGCCATTAAGGCAGGCCTCGTTGACAGGGTCTCATATTTTATCGCCCCTCTCTTCCTCGGGGCCGGGTCTGTTCCCGCTGTAGGCCTTCTTAATGTTAAGACGCCTTTATCGGCGCCGAGGCTTGCTAATATTAAGGTAAGAAGGCTCGGTGATGATATACTTGTAGAAGGCGAGCTTACGGGACTGTAGTTTTCATGGGAGAATTCTTCCCTGAGTAGATACATCGTGACGCGTGAGAGGGTTTAAGTCATGTTTACAGGCATTATTGAAGATATAGGCAGGGTGAATTCTATTGAATCCTCAGGCGATTCTGCTAAAATAGATATTATATCCTCTCTTGATATCTCGGCCATGGCTGTGGGCGGCAGTATCGCCGTTGACGGGGCTTGCCTTACCATAACCTCCCTGCTTGAGAGAGAGGGCTCATTCAAGGCGGATTTAAGCTCTGAAACCCTTTCAGGTACCACCCTGGGTAGAGGTCTTAAAGCAGGGCGCCTCGTCAACCTTGAGAGGCCTCTTACACTCAGCAAACCCCTTGGCGGCCACCTTGTCACAGGACATGTAGATGCCGTAGGGGTGATAAAAAAAAGAACGCTTAAAGGCGGAAGAGGCGGTGCCGCTTTTATCGATATGGAGATAGAGCTACCTGAGAGTCTCTCATCACAGGTTGTACTGAAGGGTTCTATTGCCATTGACGGCATTAGCCTTACCCTCACAATGGCGCGGCCCGGGCGTATCGGGGTGGTCTTAATCCCTCATACTCTTAAGGAGACGACACTCCTTGAAAAGAACGCTGGAGGGTTAGTCAATATAGAGACGGATATAATAGCGAAGTACGTGGAGAGGTCACTCGCCTCAGATAAGGGCGGCGGGGTTACGGAAGGACTTTTAATGAAACATGGCTTTTTGTCTGGCAAGTAATAGGCTGGCAGGAGAGTTGTCATAAAGGACAGGTAGCGAAATGATGAAAACAAAGATTGAAAACGCCCTTGAAGATATCAGGGCAGGCCGTATGGTAATTATAGTCGATGATGAGGACAGGGAAAACGAAGGTGACCTCTGTATGGCCGCCGAGTTGGTGACACCCGAAGCCATAAACTTCATGGCAAAAGAGGCGAGGGGGCTCATATGCCTAACACTGACAGAAGACTACTCTGATAAGATGGCGCTACGGCCTATGGTTGACGATAATACCTCGCCTTTCAGAACGGCCTTTACCATCTCCATTGATGCGAAAGATGGCGTTACCACGGGGATATCCGCCGCTGACAGGGCTCATACCATACGCACCGCAGTTGCCGAGGGCGCTCTTCCCGAAGACCTCTCAAGGCCCGGCCATATCTTTCCCCTTAGGGCGAGAAAGGGCGGAGTACTAGTGAGGACAGGCCAGACCGAGGGCTCCGTGGATCTTGCGCGCCTCGCCGGGCTTAAACCCTCTGGTGTTATCTGCGAGATAATGAAGGACGACGGCACCATGGCCCGCATGTCTGACCTTGAGGCCTTTGCCGAAAAACATAACCTTATTATCGTCAGCATAGCCGAGATAATAGAGTACAGACTCCGTTACGACAGCCTTGTGGAGCGCGCCGGTTCCGCCCATCTGCCTACAAAGTTCGCCGGAGATTTTACCGCCATCGCTTACACTAACGACGTTGATACCAATGAGCACCTTGCCCTTGTAAAGGGTGATATAGGGGGCGACGAACCCGTACTTGTAAGGGTTCATTCCGAGTGCCTTACGGGAGACGTCCTTGGTTCCGAGCGGTGCGACTGCGGAGATCAGCTCCGAAGCGCCATGAAGATGATAGATGAAGAGGGCAGGGGTGTCTTTCTATATATGCATCAGGAGGGCCGCGGAATAGGCCTTGCCAATAAGATACGGGCTTATGCCCTTCAGGACGAGGGGCTTGATACCGTAGAGGCCAATAAACGCCTTGGCTTCAAGAGCGATCTGCGCGACTACGGCATAGGGGCGCAGATACTCCTCGACCTTGGGATTAGAAAGATGCGTATCATAACAAATAACCCGAAGAAGATAGTCGGCCTTGAGGGCTACGGCCTTGAGATAACGGATAGAGTTCCGCTGGAGACAGTGCCTAATAAGAAGAACATCCGGTACCTTACGACAAAAAAAGAGAAGATGGGACATCTCCTTGACTCCGTTGACAAGACGGGTGATATGTAATACGGGGGCATCTTAAAGATAGTAAAGAGGTATATATAAGGGCCGAGTACCGATGAGGCTCCATATAAATCATATATAAAATAATAAGGAGTGGGCATGCCAAATATAATCGAAGGTAATTTTTCCGCAGAAGGGCTGAAATTCGCCGTTGTCATCAGCAGGTTTAATGATTTTATCGGTAGCAGGCTCCTTGACGGCGCTATTGATACGCTTGTAAGGAGCGGAGCCGATGACGGCGATATTGATGTCGTTAAAGTACCCGGCGCCTTTGAGACTCCGCTACTCGCTAAAAAGCTCGCCGAAAAAAACACCTATGACGCCATCGTCTGCCTCGGTTGCGTTGTGCGCGGCGCAACACCTCATTTTGATTATATCGCCTCTGAGGTCTCAAAGGGTATAGCCAACACGGCCCTTGATACTGGTTGCCCCATTGCTTTCGGCGTCATCACAGCCGACACCCTGGAGCAGGCCATCGAGCGCGCAGGCACTAAGGCAGGCAACAAAGGCAGCGACGCCGCACTTACGGCCATTGAGATGGCAAACCTCTTACGGGCAGTGGATAAGGTTTGAGTCCAATGGCCAGTGGGCACAGAACCTCATCGCGTCGTAAGGAAAGGGAGAAGGCCCTGCAGACCCTGTACATGCTCGATATTGCAGGCGGCAGCGGAAGGGCCGGAGGGGTAGGGGGCAAGAGCGATATCAGGGCTACGCCTTTTAATACCGGAGAGTCCGCCTCCTCTTACGGCTCAATTATCAGCGAGGGGGTTACGCGTAACCTGAAGGATATAGACCGCCTTATAGAGAGGGCCTCAGAGAACTGGAGCCTCGCGAGGATGGCAGTTGTAGACAGAAATATCCTACGGATTGCCGTTTACGAACTTCTCTATCATTCAGATGTGCCTAATAAGGTCGTTATGGACGAGGCCGTTGAACTTGCCAATAGTTTCGGGGCCGAAAATTCCGCTTCTTTTATCAACGGTGTCATAGATAAGGTTTATAAAGAGATTCTTCTGCGCCGTCGCCCCTCAGTACATGAAACCGGGCAGTAAGTGCTTGTCCTTTTGCAACAAAAGACCCTCTCGCGATGGCTGTAATAGAGGACTTTTATCGGAATAATGTGAGGTGACAGGCGGTGGGAGATGTTTGTATGCGGATACTGAGACGAGGCGCGCGCGTAACAGGCTGAAAATCCCCTGCCGGGGTGCAAATATTGACAATCATAGAGGATGAATAACTTGAAAATTCCATTTTTTGATCTCTCAAGACAATATAAAAGCATAAAAAAAGAGGTAAGGGCAGAGGTACTGAATGTCTGCGATTCCGGCAGATACATACTCGGCGAAAATGTTTCCTCCCTTGAGGCGGAAGTCGCTTCTTACAGCGGCGCGGCTTACGGCGTAGGCGTTGCATCGGGAACTGATGCTCTGTTTTTGAGCCTTCTGGCCGCCGGTGTCGGCCCCGGAGATAAAGTCCTTACAACGCCCTTTACCTTTGTGGCCACTGTAAGCGTTATCGAAAAGCTCGGCGCCACGCCTGTCTTTGCCGATATAGACTCACGGACTTTCAACATAGACCCCGTGGCAGTTGAGGCCATCCTCAAGAGGCGGGGCAAGGGCATAAAGGCCATGATACCCGTACACCTTTACGGCCAGTGCGCTGATATGGCCCCGCTTATGAGAGTAGCTCGAAAGTACGGCATCAAGGTCATCGAAGACGCCGCGCAGGCCATAGGGGCTGTGTATGGCAAAAAAAAGGCCGGCTCCCTCGGCGATTTCGGGTGTTTTTCCTTCTATCCCACTAAAAATCTTGGTGCCATGGGCGACGGCGGCATGATAACGGTAAAGACGAAAAAAAACTCCGTCCTTCTAAAAAAACTCCGCGGCTACGGGGCCTCGGGCCGTTACCTCTACGACGCTATCGGCGTTAATAGCAGGCTTGATGAGATGCAGGCCGCCGTGCTTCGCGTAAAGCTGAGGTCTCTTGATAAATGGGCCGATGAGCGCAGGGCCAACGCCTCAAGATACGGCAAACTATTTAAAAAGTCCGGTCTTGATAAAATAGTCGAGCTTCCTCTCATATTACCTCAGTGCGGCTCTGTATATAATCAGTTTGTTGTTACAGTTAAAAAGAGAGAGGCCCTCAGGAAGCGCCTCCTCGCCGATGGTATCGGAACAGAGGTTTATTATCCTCTTCCCATGCATCTTCAGAAGTGCTTTAAATATCTCGGTTATAAGAAAGGCGATTTTCCGGCCTCTGAGAGGGCCTCAAAAACAGCGCTCGCATTGCCCATTTTCCCGGGGCTGAAGAGGACGGAGCTAACGCGCGTAGTCTCTTCCATCGCTGAATTTTATGCCTAATAGGACGTACTGAGCAGGGGTTTTCCTCTTGGGCGTCATATATTCATCAATACAAATAGGGGTTGGTAATATATGCAGAAAAGGGTTCTCGTTACAGGAGGCGCCGGCTTCATAGGCTCTCATCTAAGTGAAAGGCTCCTTAAAAAGGGTTATACCGTCATCTGTCTCGATAACTTCTTCACAGGCAGGCGCGCCAACATCGCTCACCTTCTTGATAACCATGATTTTGAGCTCATTAGGCATGATATTACACAGCCCATCCTCCTTGAGGTAGACGAGATATATAACCTGGCCTGTCCCGCCTCTCCCGTGCATTATCAGTTCAACCCCGTAAAGACCATTAAGACGAGCATCATGGGCGCGCTCCACATGCTCGGCCTTGCCAAACGTGTCAACGCGAGGGTCCTTCAAGCCTCTACCTCAGAGGTCTACGGCGACCCTTCCGTGCATCCGCAGATTGAGAGTTACTGGGGTAATGTCAACCCCATCGGCCCGCGCGCCTGTTATGATGAGGGCAAACGTTGCGCAGAGACGCTCATGTTCTCCTACCACAGGCAGAACAATGTCGATGTGCGGGTCGTTAGAATCTTCAATACCTACGGACCAAGAATGCTCCCCCATGATGGGCGCGTGGTTAGCAACTTCATTGTTCAAGCCCTAAAAGGAGAGGAGATTACTATCTACGGCGACGGCTCGCAGACAAGGAGTTTCTGTTATGTAGACGACCTTGTTGAGGGACTAGTCTCAATGATGGAAAATACAGATATAATCGGCCCCGTAAACCTTGGTAATCCCCATGAGTTCACCATGATAGAGCTTGCCGAGCTCGTAAAAGAGCTGACAGGGAGTAGCTCTACTCTTATATGGAAAGATCTGCCTGAGGACGACCCCCGGCAGAGACAGCCAGACATCGGCTTTGCTAAAAATGCCCTTCAATGGGAACCTGCCGTTCCTCTCAGAGAGGGGCTTCGTAAGACCATAGAATATTTTGCCAGGACTCTCCCCTAAAGCGCCGAGATTTTTCTTGACAATGCCTCACCTACACATTAATATGTAATTATCAGTTTATCAATTTAAACGTTTAGCAGTGCTCACATTCAAAACCTCATCACGAAAATCTCATCACGACTCAAGGTTCTTACTTAAATAGCCGATAATTCATTAGAGGGGGTAGCCTCTCTTCTGACTTATCCCTTACGAATTATGCTCCGCGTAAGGGGGCTGAGTTAAATCAGGTTTATTGATGAGGTAGTATGAGGGTCTTAATTGTACACCCCCATTTGGCGTCTTCCCGGGGCTCCGCAAGAGTCGTAAAGAATTTCTCACGATGTCTCAGGCAAAGAGGCATAGAAAGCTCCGTACTGACACTCACTCCCTGTCTCGTGACCGAAGGTGATGCCTGTAAAGGCTCGGACTTATATTTCCCCTCAAGTTTTGGTTATGATCGTCCCACCCATGCCAGCGGGCTTGGCGAGGCACTGAGGCTTATTAAAGAAATAAAAGACCTTGGCGCCATGATCAAGAGGCAGGCCGAGGACTTTGATGTCGTCAACCTGTACAATTTTCCCTCTACATGGGCCGCTTACGGCTTAACCAAACCCGTTGTATGGATGTTTAACGAACCGGGCGACATCAGGGAAAACCTTCGCACCTCACTTCTTATGAAGAGTCTCTATGGTATCGGGGTCAGAATGGACAGGTACATCATAAATAAATATGTAGATACTATCTGCGTTGGAGATGATTCCAATCGGGCCCGCGTCTTGCGTAGATATGGTCGCGAGCCCCATCTTATACCATACGGCATGGATATAAGCGTCGAGTATCCGCCGCGGCGCGAGGAAGCAAAACGTCTCTATGGTCTTGAAGGCCGCTTTGTCGTCCTCCAGCCCGGCATCATCTCTCCACATAAAAACCAGATGGAAAGCATAAAGGCCGTTCAAGTACTGCGTCACAAAATAAAAGATATCGTCCTTGTCTTTACCGGCCTCGCAAAGGGGAGCTACAGAAAGGCGCTTGACGCCTACATAAAGGCTCACGCCCTGGAAAAGCACGTTATTTTTACAGGGCATATAAAAGACACCCGAAACCTCTACAGGGCTACGGATGTAGCCGTATTCCCTGAAAAATCCGAGGGCGGTTGGCTCTATCCCATGGAGGTAATCTCCTCAGGTGCCGCACTTGTAGTATCAAAGGCATTTGCCGCTGGAGGGGTTATCGGCCGCGAAAGACTGGGCCTTGTTACAGACGATATGCCCTCGGCCATCGAGTATATATTTCAAAACCCCGCAAAGAGCCGTCTTGCCACCGATAAGGCCTTCAGCTGGATAAACAGAAACTTAGGCTGGAATAACTTTACGGGCAAGATGGTAGATGTCTTCAACAACGTAATCCCCCAGTCCGGGGCATAATATATAACGGCCGCATAAAAAGTAGGCGCATAAAAAGTAGGGCGTGTATAAAGCTGGCGGTATAACAAAGAATTGGACTGAAATAAAACAGTCGGCACAACAAGTCAGGCAGCTTATACAAAGCGGGTTGGTATTTATAAAGGCAGTTGAGGGGATATAAGACGGTTAGGAGATCCGGCAGATAGTAAGGGGACGATAGGATAATAAATCAATGCGGCTGACAGCCTGTAATATGGGTTCGTTGCAAACCTACTGAGAGCAGATACCTTCCCATCCTGCTTTATCTTAACAGCTTTGTACCCGAAAAATAAATGTCCATTATCATGATCTCATCTATTCCGATGAGGTTTTTTTTTATTTCCAGCCTCTCTCGTAAACGTTATTTATTTCCCTTGGCGCGCCCTCTTATCTCTATTTGACGGCCCCTCAAAAATGATATATGATTTATTCAAACCCATACAAAAGCATCTATGCTATAATATAAATATAAACCATCATTTTGAAGGAGGAGTAATATGCCAGGTAAAATAGACGCTATTGCTGAGTTCAGGGAAGATCACAGGAAGGTTCGCGATGATGTACTTGAACTCACTGATGCCCTTAAGAATAAAGATGTTCTCAAGGCAAGAGAGATACTAGGCCGTCTTGACGCCCTAACTGGTCCGCATTTTCGCTATGAGGAAGAGACCCTCTACCCGGCCATGAAGGAGTTCCTCGGCGAGTACGTGGAACAGCTCATAAAGGAGCATACAGATATAGTAAATACGGCAAGAGGCTGTGCCGGGCTCCTCTGCAAGGACGAGCTTACCGACGCCGAGGCCGATGAGGCACAAAAGGCCGCAAAGGCACTTCTTATCCACGTTAGCAACTGCGACGGCCTTGCCATCCTCTCAGAGCGTTTCAGCGCCGAGGAGCTTGGAGAGCTTGGAGACAAGTTTTGGGAGTCCAGACAAAAAAATATATCTCTCCTCGAGTGGGCCGATAAGATAAGGGAAACCCGCGCATGAGTGAAGATAAGGACAAATACAGCCTCTGTATATTCCTCCACTCCGGCTCTTACGACAGGGTCTATCACGCCATGTCCATCACCAATGTCGTCCTTGCAACAGGCGGTAAGGTGCGGATATTTTTCAGCTACGGGGCGCTCAAACGTCTTGTAAAGGGTTTTACCGACAAGGTGGTCATAGAGGGAGAACCGGCGCCCTTTAAGGATGAGATTCAAAAGAACCTCGACCGAGGCACCTTTGACAGCATCAGCGAGATGCTCGTAACGGCAAAGAGGTTCGGAGATATCAAGCTCTATGCCTGCACCGCAAGCATGGCTGTGCTGAACATAGCCCGCGATGAACTACTTGACGTAGTGGATTCGAGCATGGGCCTTGTGGCCTTTATGGAGATGGTTAAGGGCTCGAACCACACCCTATATATATGAGCTTATCGGGCTGAGGGTTTTTGCGGCCATGACCGCAAAAACCCTATCCCCGCAGATACGACACTCCGAGACTGCCTAACCTTACGGTTCGCGTCATGTTGAAAACCAAATCCATCTACGACCCCATTGAGACTGGAGACGGCCTGCGGGTACTTGTAACGCGATACTGGCCGAGGGGTGTTAAAAAAGAGAGGTCTGACCTATGGTTCCGTCACCTTGGACCGGAGCCTCTGCTTATAAAGGCATGGAAGTCAGCTCAGATTACATGGCCGGAGTTTAGAGCGCTCTATATGGCGGAGTTTGAGTCTTCCTCCAAGAGAGAGGCCCTTGACAATGCCGCATCAATCATCAAAAACGCTGATATGACCGCATCTGAGGGACTTCCGTCGTCTGCTCCTGTGACACTTCTCTGCACATGCCGTGACGGTAACCTCTGCCACAGACGCCTCCTTAAGTATATTCTCGAAAGAGAAAAAGGCTTTTAAGTTTTTCATCTGCTTTGCCCTGTGTCCACCTCTTAATGCCTGCTTTTCTGTAAGTGATAATAATAAAACTCAAATTTGCATTCCCGAATTTCATGTTATAATCTGAAGGAAATAACACCATGGGAATATTTGCTTCTTAAAGCATGACCCATGGAAGGTGAGTCATCTCCATCTTCGAGGCGCGTAAATGGATAAGAGGGTAAAGAGGGTTTCTCTAATAATAGGTACTGCAGGTCATGTCGACCACGGCAAGACCTCTCTCATAAAGGCCCTTACATCGATTGATACCGATAGATTAAAAGAGGAAAAAAGGCGCGGCCTGACCATTGACCTTGGTTTTGCCTATATTGATTTTACTCATAATGGCGATTCATACCGCGCCGCTATCGTCGATGTCCCCGGTCATGAACGCTTCATTAAAAATATGCTCGTCGGCGCCACGGGAATGGACCTCGTCCTCTTTACTGTGGCCGTTGACGACGGCATAATGCCGCAGACCATTGAGCATTTTGAAATAATCAGACTCCTTGGCATCAAGAATGTTTTTTTCATCATTACAAAAACCGACCTTGCTGATAGTGAAAGAATTACTGCCGTTAAAAAAAATATATGTGCCCTCTCAAAAGGCACGCCATTCGAGGCCGCACCTCTCATTCCAGTCTCAACAAAGACAGGCGCGGGCCTTGATACTCTCAGGGAGGCCATCGCTAAATTCCTCATCACCAGAAAAGGCGAGTATGAAGGCCATGGCGTCCAGCGGTATTTTCGTCTGCCTGTTGACAGGTCTTTTTCCATCAAGGGCTTCGGCACTGTAGTTACCGGCACAGTTGCAGACGGTTTTTTTGCAAAAGATACTGCCCTTCTCGAGTATCCATCTGGGGCTAAAATCAGGGTGCGGGCCCTGCAGTCCACACATCTATCCGTATCAAGTGTATCCGCAGGGGATAGGAGCGCCATAAACCTCTCTGGTCTCTCCTCAAAGGCAATAAAGAGAGGCTCCTGTCTTATGGCTCCGGAGCTTGCGCCCTTTATATCAATGAGTCCTGTTATAGACTGCCTCTTCGATTTTACAGGCACTGCGGGGGACGCCAAAAAAAACTTAACTGGAATCAAGGACAACTCCCTTATAAAGGTTCATCATCACACAGGCGAGGCACTTGCCCGTGTTCGCTTCGTAAATCCAGATAACGCCCGCCCGGGCGGGCGGACCATGGGGCGGCTCTTTCTTAAGCGCGTCATGCCCATGATGTCCGCAGATAGATTTATCCTCCGCGACCCTTCCGTTAATGCGACGGTAGGCGGAGGCCGTGTTATTTTTTCCTATCCCTGCCGCGATTTTGTGCCGCGTTTTAAGTCTCTTGCTTCATGTCATGAAGGAGGCAATGCTGAGATTGACGACGGCGTTAATCTTCCGGTCATGGCGCTATCTATGTTTTTTACCGTCGCCCGACCGGGCCTTGATATTAGAACATTATCCCTTCTTCTAAATCTCAGGGACGATAATGTCGTGGCCTTTCTCAGAGATAAGGGCGTACTTGATAATGGCGGTTTTTATATGAATGGAGGATACCTTCTCTCTGTTCATGCTGTAGGTCATATTAAAAAAACAATGAAGGCACTTCTTGTTGCCTATCACGAGGCACACCCCCTTGAAGATGGTCTTGCTCCCGAAGACCTCGCCTCCCAATATTCGGCCATCCGAAAAGAGCGGTACGCGCCGAACATGAGGCCCCTTTACAGGCTCATCGCCGAAGAACTCCCTGCAGAAGAAGACATTGAGTTAAGGGACGCGAGGCTCTCCATAAAGGGGCTCGGCCCCGGCCCTGCTGAGTCTGAGTCTATGCTTGAGAAAAAAATCAAGGGCCTTCTCCAGAGACGGGGCTTAAGTATTACAAAAAAAGAAGAGTTAAGTCCCCTTGCAACTACTGTAAAAGAACTAGATGACCTTATCGCCTACATGAAAAAAAAAGGCTCTCTCATAAGTCTCAAACGCGGCGTTTTTATAGGTGCCTCAGCCATTAAAAAGTCACGCGAAGAGTGTATTGCCTATATTACAACTCAAGGCAGTATTACGGCGGGACAATGCCGTGATATACTGGGGTGCGGCAGAAAACTCGCCATCCTGATACTGGAGTATTTTGACAGGCAGGGTATTACCATGCGTAAGGGCGATACTCGAACCCTGCGATAACCTCTTACAGAGGAGTTTCAAATGTTCAAGAGCGGTAAAGAGATAAAACTTACGGACTGGGCAAGCTGTGCCGGTTGAGCGGCTAAAATCGGCAAGGATGCCCTGGCGCAGGTCCTGCGTCAGCTACCGCGAGTCTCTGATAAAGACCTTCTCGTTGGCTTTAATACCGCCGATGACGCCGGTGTATACAGACTCTCAGATGACTCGGCCATAATTACCACACTGGATTTTTTCCCACCCATTGTGGACGACCCCTATACCTTCGGCCAGATCGCGGCCGCCAACTCCCTCTCAGATGTATACGCTATGGGAGGAGTACCGAGGCTCGCCATGAATATCGTTGGTTTTCCAAAGGCGCTGGATATGTCCATACTCGGTGATATCCTCAGAGGCGGCATGGACAAGATGAATGAGGCCGGAGTCCTGACCGTGGGAGGCCATTCCGTCGAGGACAGCGAGATAAAGTACGGCCTCTCTGTAACGGGCTTTGTCCATCCCGATAAAATTCTGACTAACGCGGGGGCTCGTATCGGCGATAGGCTAATATTAACAAAACCCATAGGCGTCGGTATCATAACCAGCGCCCTCAAAGCAGGTAAGATGAAACTTGCAGATGCCGCCCCGGCCATCGTCTCTATGGTAACACTTAATAAATCCGCCCTTGCCTCCATGAGCGGAGCTGATGTTGGGGGATGCACGGATATTACGGGCTACGGACTGCTCGGCCATGCCATGGAGATGTGCGAGGCCTCAAAGGTCAATTTTATAATAAACGCCGGGGCCGTGAAAATATTCCCGCAGGCCCTGGATTTTGTAAAGAAAAAGAAGTTTCGCCCAAAGACTATCGCCTCAAGCAGGGAGGCCCTTCTTGAGAGACTTCAGCTCTCTAATGACCTTGGAGAAGCGCTGGAACTTGTCCTTTTCGACCCGCAGACCTCGGGCGGGCTCCTTATCTCTGTAGCTGAGAGGGATTCGGCAGCCCTTCTTGAGAGGCTTAAGGCAAGTGGCCTTGAGGCATCGATTATCGGCTCTGTGGCGGCAGAGGAAGAGGGATGGCGTATAAAAGTAAATGCCTAAACTAAAAACTTCCGCTTTCTTTTGGAAAAAAGAAAGCTTGGCAAAGAAAACCAATGTTGTGCCGATTGTATAACTATTGAGAAGACGCATTACGTAGCCTCGCGGCATCTACATTAGCCAGATAAGGATTAGCGGTATGGTAATGGCGCTCAGCAGGGTGCTTAGGGCCACGGAAGATGAGACAAAGTCCGTGTTCAGGTTATAACGCTGGCTTACTATGAAGTTTATTACAGCCGAGGGCATGCTCGACGAGAGGATGATAACCTTACCTGTAACGCCTCCTATGTGAAAGATACTGACGATAAGTAGGGCGATAGCAAAACCTCCGCCAAGCCTGATAATGGAACTCGCCAGCGTTACCCCGGGAGTGGAAAGTTTTGTCGAGTAAAGCCTGTATCCGAGGCTTAACTGCATAAGGGGGATGGTAGCCGTACCCAACATGTCAATACTCGTTAGCAGGGGGCCGGGTATTTTTATCTGGAGAGCGCCGAGGACTATGGCCGTTATGGCGGCGTATATGAGAGGAAGCCTCAGTACTTCCCGAAAGCCGCCTCTGCCTCTTGCTATATAAATACCTGCCGTATAGACGAGTATGCTCATAGTCACATAGTAAAGCACCGCCACTGTAAGCCCGTCTACACCAAAAGCGAGCAGGGCAAGGGGTAGCCCCATATTTCCCGTGTTCATGAACATGGTGGGCAGGTAAAAACCACGCAGACCTTTTTTCCCCGTAAGCAGAAGATATAAAAAGGCAATTAAACCCGTGATCAGCACCACGGCGCAAGCCGATAGAACTACGGTGAAGACAAGCTCCGTATGCAGGACTTTTCTTGAGAGAGATGATATTACAAGGGCAGGTATGGTGATGTAAAGGAGAATATCAACTATGGGGGCAAACTCTATCTTCTTGAATCGAGCGAATAGATAGCCCGTGGCGATTATAGCAAATACGGGAAAGACAACTTCAAAGGTCTTTAGAATAACGGGCATAATAATGCCGCTACTTTTCTATCCTGATGAGCGTCTCATCGGGATTAACATTGTCTCCGATCTTTACAAGAATTTCCTTTACCACACCTTTTATGGGTGTATGGACCTTATTCTCCATCTTCATAGCCTCTACTGTAAGTACAACATCTCCTTCCGAGACAGTATCGCCCACGGAGACGGTAATGGATGTGACTTTGCCGGGGATTGGCGTAGTCACATCGCCGTCGTCCCTGGCCCTTGGCCTGTAGGACTCTGACATTGATGGCGTTTCCACCTCGCCGGCCAGTGTTGGGATTATCTCCGTGAGAGTCTCTAATATGACCTCTTCAAGGCGGTTGTCTATCATTATGAAAAAGGGACGTTTCCCCTCTACTTTGTGTCCGCTCCCCGCTATCTTGACCTTGTATGACTCGCCATGGACTGTGGCAATGAACTCCGTTGGTGCAAAATGGGGCATGGGGGCCTCTGGAAGGGCCTCTTCAGGTGTCTCAAGGGCTTCCGGTTCAAGGGTTCCCGCTTCTCTCTCTTCGAGAAATTCCATGGCTACAACGGGGAAGAGGGCGTAGCTCAATACGTCTTCTATGGAGTGTGCCTTTCCGTCAATCTCTCTTGTAATTCTGTCAAGCTCGGGCTCCAGAAGATCAGCCGGGCGGCAGTCAATTGGTTTTTCATCGCCTATGGCCAGACGTCTCGCCTCTTCGTCAATAAGGCCGGGAGGGGTGCCGTAGAGGTTTCTGAAGTAATTTCGCGTCTCACTCGTTATGACTTTATATCTCTCGCCTGTGAGGACGTTGAGAGTGGCCTGAGTGCCTACTACCTGGCTCGTCGGCGTCACAAGGGGAGGGTAGCCCATCTCTTTTCTTACTTTAGGTATCTCTTTAAGGACATCTCCCATCCGTTCTATAGCGCCCTGCTCTTTTAACTGGTTGGCAAGGTTGCTCATCATGCCGCCCGGTATCTGGGATATGAGGATTTTTGTGTTTATGGCCGTATGTTCAGACTCGAAGCGGCTGTATTTTTTTCTTATCTCCCTGAAACGGTCTGATATCTCGGAGATAAGCGAGAGGTCAAGGCCCGTATCAAAGGGGGTACCCTCAAAGGCCGCTACGAGGCTCTCCGTGGGAGGCTGGGCAGTGCCTGATGCAAGGCTCGAAAGGGCCGTGTCTATGATGGCGGCGCCGGCCTCTACGCCCTTCAAATAGCTCATGGAGGCAAGGCCGCAGGAGTCGTGTGAATGCATGTGAATAGGCAGGTCTACACGTTCCTTCAGAAGGTCCACAAGGTTAAAGGCGGCCTCGGGCGTGAGAAGACCCGCCATGTCTTTCAGGCATATAGTATCAGAGCCCATCTCAGCGAGTTTTTCTGCGAGATTTACAAAGGTTTCGTTCGTGTGAACAGGGCTCGTTGTGTAGCAGATAGTCGCCTCTACGATACACCCGGCCTCTTTTGCCGCGCGAATGGAGGTGCTGAGGTTTCTTGTGTCATTCAGGGCGTCGAAGATTCTGAATACGTCTATGCCGTTTTTGGCCGCCCTCTTAATGAATTTCTTTACGAGATCATCGGCGTAGTGCCTGTAGCCCACAAGGTTCTGGCCTCGAAGGAGCATCTGAAGCCGGGTGTTGGGTATGGCCTTTCTGAGGGCGCGGAGCCTCTCCCAGGGGTCTTCTTTCAGGTATCTTAGACAGGTGTCAAAGGTGGCGCCGCCCCAGACCTCGAGGCTCCAGTAGCCGACTCTGTCGAGCTCGCCGGCCATCTCAAGCATATCCGAGGTTCTCATTCTTGTGGCAAGGAGCGACTGGTGCGCGTCTCGAAGAACCGTCTCGGTTATACCGGTTTTTTCCGATGAGATTACGCTCCGGTTTTCATTTTTTTCAGAACTGTTCTTAGTCAATGGATCCCCTTTCATAATATCTCTCCATACCCGATTATTAAAGCCCGTGATGGGCGGCTATGGCGGCGGCCACGGCGGCCACTATGTCTGACGGCTCACCGTACTCGCGGTATTCCATAAGCTCAGGTTTTCTCTGTATATATCCTGTGTCAAAAGAACCTTCAATGAAATCAGGGTCTTTCATAATATTCTTAAGAAATGGTATCGTTGTTTTGACGCCTCGTATTATAAATTCGTCAAGAGACCGCTCCATACGCTTAAGGGTCTCATCCCACGTTGCGCCTCTGACGATGAGTTTTACGATAAGGGAATCATATGTGCCGGGGATTACGTAGTCCTTGTATATGGAGCCGTCTATCCTCACCCCGATGCCGCCCGGTGAGTAGTAGGAGGTCACACGGCCGAAACTCGGCATGAAGTTATTTTTAGGGTCTTCCGAGCATATCCGGCATTCCATGGCAAAGCCCGTTATCTTCACATCCTCCTGACTTATGCCAAGGGGCATGCCCGCGGCTATCTCAAGCTGTTTTTTTACAAGGTCAAGGCCGGTGGTCTCTTCTGTAATGGGGTGCTCGACCTGCAGTCTTGTGTTCATCTCAAGAAAGTAGAAGTTTCTCTCTTTATCGACGAGAAATTCCACTGTCCCGGCGTTTGTGTAATCAGATGCCCTCGCGGCCTTGATGGCCGCCGCGCCCATCCTCTCTCTCAAGTCATCGTCAAGTATAAGGGATGGGCATATCTCCACAAGTTTCTGATGCCGTCTCTGTATGGAGCAGTCACGCTCGCCGAGGTGAATGATATTGCCGAAGTTATCGGCGAGTATCTGAAACTCGATGTGATGGGGCTGTTCTATGTATTTTTCGAGAAAGACCTTGCTAAGCCCGAAGGCGGACTGTGCTTCTTTTGTAGATGTCTCGAAGGCCTCGCGTACCTCGGAGGCGTTATTCGCCACACGCAGCCCCCGTCCGCCGCCTCCGCCCGAGGCCTTGACCATTATGGGGTAGCCGATTTCTTCGGCATAACGTACGGCCTCATCTGCGTTTTTAACGGCCTCTTCTGTCCCGGGCAGAACAGGCACACCTGCTTTTTTCATAAGTTCACGGGCGCAGATCTTGTCTCCAAGGTCGGCGATGGTCTTGCCCGTAGGGCCTATGAATGTGATGCCCTCTTTTGCGCAGAGAAGCGGCAGGCTCGGGTCCTCAGATAAAAAGCCATACCCGGGGTGAATGGCCTCGGCGCCCACCCTTGTGGCAAGGTCGACGAGGCGATGAATGTTAAGATACCCCTCCATGGGACCGGGGCCGACTAGATAGGCCTCGTCCGCTTTTTTTACATAAAGAGCCGTTGTGTCGTTTTCCGAGTATATGGCTACTGTTGCAATGCCAAGCTCTTTACAGGCCCTTATGACCCTTGAGGCTATCTCGCCCCTATTTGCTACGAGTACTTTTTTAAACATATATTTACCCGAAGTCCTTGTTTATATGTTCCAATATAAATGCCTTACAGAGGAAAAAGTCAGAAATTAAAGGCGGCTACGCGCCTGCGGCCTGAGCCTCTATAAACGCCAAAGCCTCGTTGAGCCGTCTTAAGACCATCTCCATGCCCATGGCCTCGATGGTCTCGAATATTCCCGGCGAGATTGTGCCGCCTGTGAGGGCAACGCGCACGGGCTGGGCTATTTTGCCGAGTTTCAGCCCTGTGTCTTCCATAATCCCGGTGAATATGGCCTCGATATTGGCTTCGTTCCACTCCCTTAGTTCTGAAAGGGCCTTTATGAGCGTATTGAACAGCTCGGCATTATCGGTTTTGAGAAATTTACGGGCCGCTTTTTCCTGATATTCTACACTGTCTTTAAAGTAAAAGCATGCGCCGATGGCCATCTCTTCCATTGTTGTGCTTCGGCTCTGGAGGGTTTTTATTATTTTAATTGTCCTCTTCTCATCGGCGGATTCAAAACCCTGTCTCTTCAGCTGGTATAGAAAAATATCAAGAAGTCCCTCAGGGGCCGTTGTCTGTATGTAATGCTGGTTAAGCCATAGGAGTTTTTTGCTGTTGAAGACGCCTGAGGATTTGCCTACATTCTCAAGGGTAAAGTTCTTTTTCAGCTCCTCAAGTGAAAAAATCTCGTCATCGCCGTGAGACCAGCCGAGACGTGCGAGGTAGTTCACAAGGGCCTCGGGGAGTATGCCCATGTCTCTGTAGGCCATGACAGATGTGGCGCCGTGACGTTTGCTGAGGCGCGTCTTGTCTTCACCGAGTATCATTGGCAGATGGGCAAACCCCGGTACATCAAAGCCAAGGGCCTTGTAGAGTAGTATCTGCTTAGGGGTGTTGTTTATGTGGTCGTCACCGCGAATAACATCGGTTATGCCCATTTCAGCATCGTCGATGACTACGCAGAGGTTGTACGTGGGGGTGCCGTCGCTTCTCAGCAGGATAAGGTCCTCGATATCGGAGTTTTCAAAGGAGATATCGCCCTTGATGGCGTCCTTGAAGGCGGTTCTGCCCTCGGGGACGCGGAATCTCAGGGCAAAAGGCCTGTCAGGCTTCAATTCGGCTGACCTGCACCGGCCGTCGTACATGGGAGGGCGTCCCTCTTTAAGTGCCGCGGCCCTCCTCTCTGTAAGATCCTCTGCCGTGCAGTAGCATCGGTAGGCGAGTCCCTTCGCGAGGAGCCCTTCGGCGAGTTCCCTGTGTTTGGCAAAGCTCTCGCTCTGATAGAAGGGGCCCTCGTCCCAATCAAGACCGAGCCAGCGCATGCCCTCGAGTATGGCCTTGTTGGACTCTTCTGTACTCCGCTCAACGTCAGAGTCTTCGATGCGCAGGATAAAGGTTCCGTGATTGTGCCTTGCGTAAAGCCAGTTAAAGAGCGCCGTCCTT
This sequence comes from uncultured Thermodesulfobacteriota bacterium, assembly GCA_964474975.1. Taxonomy (GTDB): domain Bacteria; phylum Desulfobacterota; class GWC2-55-46; order GWC2-55-46; family JADFVP01; genus JAJRZX01. The sequence goes on along the minus strand of CAYYUX010000003.1, from coordinate 29,911 downwards.
GCCCCGCCTATGTGAAGGTGGCCTGTGGGACTTGGCGCGAAACGTGTGCGTATTTTCACTATTAATTTTCCTTAGACTTTTTATGGGTTTTGCAGGCCCTTTTCGGGCCTGTTCAGAGCGTTCTTAATGACAAAATATATGTTTTCTACTTAAATTAGCCTCATACTGTATATATCAACCTGTCTCCCCGCAATCAACGTACTCCCTGTAGCCTCACCGTAACTTTACTCCCCATTATTCCCTCCGAATCAAGCCCCTCTGCTTATGGTAAATCCGGCGTAGCCTACAACGTGGTCCATATCTCCGCTCGTGGGACCCGATGTGGAGCGTTTCACGAGACTGGCGGTATCACAGCCGAGCTCCTTCATTGCAACCAGGGCGATGGCCGTTGGAAAGACACCGCACATGGTGATATTTTGCTCTTTCGTTACATCAAGTAGCCCCTCGGCGTCAAGCTCAAGCACCCGTTCAATGGCAAGGCTGTCTTTTTGCCTTGTGACGGCCTCGGACTCGTAGTGGTTCATGTCAGAGCTTACGGCTACAAGGACAGGCGAGCCATAATTTTTCAGTACCCCGGCAAGGGCCTCTCCCATCTCAATGGCCGATTCAATACGCGAGCCCATGAGCGTTATCGGTACGATCCTTACGCCGCTGTTGCGGTATAAGAGAAATGGGAGCTGAACCTCAAGTGAATGCTCTTCGAGGTGCGCGCCGTCATCGGCAGTAAATATGGGTGATGAGGCTATGACCGCATCGGCAAGCACCTCGTCAATTACTGCCTGCCCGATGGGAGTTTCCCATATACCTCTCTTCATTACGGCTGTCGGAGCGCCCATGCCCGTATGGTTGGGGCCGAGAAGGAGGACTGTATCGGGTATCTCAATTCCAGCGTATACTGCCCCGGCAACGGCTCCAGAGTATATATATCCGGCGTGGGGACAGATACATGCTCTTACCGCTTTTTTCTCAATATCCGGGCAAAAGCCTTTAATCATCGCTTTGAGCGCCTGCGGCTCGCGCGGATAAAAACTGCCGGCAACAGCCGGTCTTCTTATGAAGGGGTTACCCATATATCTCCATTGATTTTCTCCCTCGGGCCCCTTGAATCGAGGGGACATCGGGAAGGAAAATGTATAGAGGGCCGGGGCCCGGGAATGTAATCGGCATTGTGATAATAACAAATGAGAGTATGGTTGTAAAGATGTAAGGAGCGGTTGAAGGTTTTTGAGTCTTCTCACGGGTGGCGGCCTCTGCGGGAATGTGTTATTCTTGTAAAATTATTTAATTTTACGGGAGTTGAGGTACGGAGATGGAAAAAGAGCTCTTTGTATTCGATCTTGACGGCACGCTTATAGATTCTTCAGGTGATATAGCCGCGGCCGCGAACAGGACCCTTGAGTCATTCGGATGTCCTCCACGGGGGAAAGAGGCTATAAAAGATGATATCGGCTGGGGTGTTAATATGCTCCTGAAAAAGCTCATGCCAGATATCGATGGATTGGATTTAGATGAAGGGAGAAAGAGATTCCTTGCTTTCTACGGGGAGAGGCTTACAGTGGAGACCAGGCTGTATCCAGGGGTTCTCGAGACGCTCTTGAGCATCAGAAAAAAGGGCAAGAAAATGGCTATTCTCACAAATAAGCCCGAGGCGCTAAGCCGTCGGATAATAAAGGCGTTTTCACTTAGCGACGTCTTTTTTAATATAACGGGAGGAGATACCTTTGCTGAGAGAAAACCTCACCCCGCACCGCTGATACGTATTATGGAGGAGGCAGGCACGGCGCCGGCGGACACCGTCTTTGTGGGAGACAGCCCCATTGATTGCCGTACCGGCTCGGCGGCAGGTGTATTAACCGTTGGGGTGTCTTACGGTTTCAGGCCTGTCGAAGAACTTAAAACAAACAATTGTGACATTATTATCAGTAAATTCGAGTGCTTGAGGGATTTTTTTTCTTACATTCAGGGCTGTAAGGTTCTTAAAATGTAATTTTTGTGATAAAATATAAGAGTGGCTTAAGTATATTACGTATCACAGGGGTGGGATATAAGTGAAGAGTCAGGTAAAAGAGTTTCTTGCAGAAGCAGAGGATTTGCTCGGCGCCATGGAGGGTGAGATTATGGCCCTTGCCCGAAGCGTAAACTCCGGTTGTGCAGATCACATCGCGATTAACAAGCTATTCCGCTCAGTCCATACGCTGAAGGGGCTCTCAAGCATATTCGAGTTCACTGATATTGTAAGGCTCAGCCATGCCCTTGAGGATAAGTTCGACATGCTGAGGCTTGGCCGTATTGTCCTTGATGACAACTGTCTTGCCGCCATAACCAATGCCCATTCTCTTCTCTGCAGGATTATCGGCAATAGGGCCTACACGGGCTTTAGTGACGAGGTGAACGCTCTCATATCTGCTCTCTTGGATTACGGCGAGATGAAGGGGCCTAAAGGCGAGATTATCCTTGAAGATGATGTATTATCGTCTCTTACAGAATATGAGAGGTTCAGGCTAACCGATAATATCAAGGAAGGTAAACGGATTTTAATGGTAAACGCCGCTTTTGAGTTAAGCGCCTTCGATGAGGAGTACAGCGTATTCAGCGGCGCGCTTAACAAGACAGGAGAGGTAATTGCCACACTGCCCTCCAGGGGAAAGGACGGCCCTAATCTGTTTTTTGATACCCTTATCGCCACATCTGATACTCCCGGAGATATAGAGCTGAAGCTTTGCTGTAACGAGGGAGTACAAATACGTGAACTTGAGTGTCATGGCGGCGTAAAAGCCCTTGATAAGAGAGGGCAGAGCCCTCCTGCCAATGGGAGCTCTGATTATGTCGAGAGCATGCGCAGGAACGCGAGGACCATACGTGTAGATGTAGAGAAGATAGAGCATCTTATGGGGTGCCTCGATGATATCAGGGCTCTGCGGAAGCCTTTCGAGCAGTTGAAGAAGGATATAGGCGAAGCAAATGCCGGGGCCGCATGCTCCTTTGATCTTAAAAAGTTTGATACTGAACTGAATGCCGCTTTTTCCCGCATGCGCGAGTGTGTTATCGCCATAAAGATGGTTCGTGTAGGGCGTCTCTTCAAGAGGTTTGAACCTTACATCGAGAGGGTTGCCCATGCGCGCGGACAAGAGATATGCATAACTACATACGGCGAGGACACAGAGCTTGATATGACCGTCATCGAGGAGATAGCCGACCCTCTCATGCATATCATCAGAAATGTCATGGAACACGCAATAGAGCCGCCGGCAAAGAGATTGGCATGCGGAAAGTCAAGGGAAGGGACCATAACCCTGAGCGCCTACTATGAGGGTGAGAAGATAGTTGTCGAGGTAAAGGATGACGGGAGGGGTATAGACCCGGAGGCAATATGCGCACGCGCCGTTAATAAAGGTTTCATCGATGACGCTGAGGCCTCTGAACTCAACAGGCATGATAAGCTTAACCTCATATTCATGCCGGGCTTTAGCACCAAAGATGAGATAAACCTTGCCTCGGGACGCGGTGTAGGCCTTGATGTGGTGAAGGAAAATGTCTCCATGCTGAACGGGATCGTGGAGTTGGAGACAGTCCGAGGCAAGGGTACAAGGTTTATTCTTACCATACCTGTAGCGCCTGTGATGAAGGGGCTCCTCATGTGTGAAGAGGGCGGTAAATCCTTTGCCCTTGCCGGCTCTCTTGTGGAAGAAGTAATGGAATTAAAAGACGGAGCCTCTCTCAGCGAGGGCTTTATTACTATAAACAATGTAAAAACGCGTGCTATTAGGCCCTCGGAATTGTTCCAGAACATTTCAGCACCTTCAGGAGAGAGCGCTTACGCCATCGTGGCAAGCATCGGCTCCGCGAGGCTCTGCCTCGTCGTGGATAAGGTCTTGAGAGAGCTTAATATGATAATAAGGCCCTTGCCCTTTGAACATAAGATAAGCGGTATCCTCGGGCTCTCGGAAGCCGTTGATAACGAGTCAGTGCTTGTTCTCGATGTTGCTGGCATACTTGATCTTTTGTCTTCCGGCGAGAACAACAGCTTCTCTCACAGGCCCATAGTTTAACCCTTGAATCATCTCCTCTTATATGTAAGTATATAAAATTCCTTGCCGTAGAGGCGGGGAGTGGCGATAACAGGCCTTTTGTGTAAAGGTAAATCTTAATCCTATCGGTGAAAAATAATATGTTCCCAATGTCTGCACGTTTATCTGCCTGCACAAAAAGCTTCTTATGCCGTGGACGCGAGGTGTATCTTGCCCTTATGCTTCTTTGTTTTTTTATTATCTCAGGATGCGCTTCTCATAAGGGAATTGAGAAGAGTTACAGGAATGCCGAAGAGATGTACAATGATGGAGTTCAGCAGTATCACGCTATTCACTACGAAGACGCGGAGAGCATTTTAGGCGATCTCATGGAGCGTTACCCCTTAAGTAACTACGCCCTTGAGGGAGAGATGCTCCTTGCCGATGTCCTCTACGCCGATGAGAAGTATGATGAGGCCAGGGTATATTACACGGATTTTGTCGCCCTTCATCCCTCGCACTCCAAGGCCTCATATGCCTTGTTTCAGAAGGGCATGTGTTTTTTCCGCGAGGTGCTCTCCGCGGACAGGGACCAGACCAATACGAGAAAGGCAATAATCGCCTTTGAGGACCTCTCAAAGAATTACCCCGAGTCCTCCTATAACGACAAGGCCGTTGAGCTTGTGGCCTTTTTGAGGCAACGTCTTGCAGAGAGAGAACTGTATGTGGGCAAATTTTATATCAAGAAAAAAAAGTACAGAGGGGCGCTCTCAAGGTTAAAGATTATTCTCAAGCAATATCCGCACTCCGATATTGTTGACGAGGCTCTCTATTACATTGTGAAGTCCTATGTCAAGCTTGGCGAAGAAGACCTTGCCAGAGAAGTATTAAGTACAATGACCTCTGATTATCCCTCAAGCCCATATACAAAGGACGCGCGCAAGATTGTGGGCGGCTGATGGGCGGGTTTGTTTAGTCAGTAATAATTCGGTTTTTGAGGTACTGCGCGGCGCAGGATGTAGTGCGGGGGGGGGAATAAGCTTTACTCTCTTTGTGCTTTTATCTGCCGCGCTTTCTTTTTTTCAAGAGAAAGCGCGAGGTTTATCGGGCAAGGTCTTTAATTGTCTCGGCGGCCCTTTCGAGGGCCTCGTCTATTTTATCTCCATCGCTTCCGCCTGCCTGCGCAAGCTCTGCCCTTCCGCCGCCCCTGCCGCCGATGATAGGGGCAAGAGTTCTGACAATGTTGCCTGCGTTAAATATCTTTGTAAGGTCTCTTGTGACGGCAACAAGAAGTATGGCCTTTTTGCCTGATGAGGCCCCGATGACGATAATACCTGAGCCTAACTTGGCCCGCAGGCTATCGGCCATATCACGAAGGAGGGCAGAGTCCGTCTCGTCGGACTTGGCGGTTAGGAGCTTTACGCCGTTTATCTCGCGCACCTCGTCCATGTTGTCTCCTGCCTTCGAGGTCATTGCCTTTTTTTTCAGTGCATCAATCTCTTTTTCCATGGTGCGCTGGCGCGTAAGCATTGTAGTTATTTTTTCACCTACAAGCGTCTTTGATACCTTCAGTGCACGGGCGGCATCTCTTAGCTCAGTCTCGTCCTCAAGCACGGCTTTAAGGGCGGCTGAGGCTGTCTTGGCCTCTATGCGTCTCACGCCTGAGGCAACAGAGCTTTCGGCTGTTATTTTTATGAGACCGATGTCTCCTGTCCTGTTTACATGGGTGCCTCCGCAGAGTTCCTTACTGATGCCTGGAACATTGACCATGCGCACCGTGGCACCGTATTTGTCATCAAAAAAGGCGAGTGCGCCTTTTTTTACGGCCTCATCGTAGGCCATTACATCGGTTCTGACCTTGATGTTTTGTATGACCGCCTCGTTGGCCTTTATCTCGATGGCTTTTATCTCCTCGAAGGTGAGTGCGGAAAAGTGGCTGAAGTCAAAGCGGAAACCATGGGGGGTGACAAGGGAGCCCGATTGATGCACATGCTCGCCTATGAGACTGCGGAGCGCGGCGTGTACGATGTGCGTGGCCGTATGGTTTCTGCGTATGTCGTCTCTGCGTTTTACATCGGGCAGGAGCTCCACGGGGGCGTCAACCTTCAGCGTCCCTTTTTTTATCAGGCAGTGGTGTACAAAAATATTCGGCATGGGTTTTGTCGTATTCAGAACCTCTATCTCAAGGCCTTCTGCCCGTATAATGCCCGTGTCGCCAACCTGACCGCCTGATTCTCCATAGAATGGCGTCTCTTCCGTAACAATATCCACTTTATCACCGGCGTCGGCCGATTCAATGCTTACCTCGCCTTTTATGATATGCAGTACCCTTGATGTGGAGTTATTCGAGGCATAACCGGTAAAGGCCGTTTTGAGACCCGTCCTGGCAAGAGACCTGTAGAGGTCTCCTCCCTCGGCTTCGGCGCCGCCCTTCCATGCAAGACGGGCCTTTTTTCTCTGTTCGGCCATAGCGGAATTGAAACCCTCTTCGTCTACGGTGAGTCCGGTTTTTTTAACGATATCGGCCGTAAGATCCACGGGAAAGCCGTAGGTGTCGTAGAGCTTGAAGGCAAAGGAACCTGGGATTATGGTTGTCTCTTTCTTTTTCAGGGCCGCTACTTCGGCATCGAGCATCTCAAGACCCCTCTCAAGGGTCTGGAGAAAGTTTTCTTCCTCGGCATTGACTGCCCGATGAATCAGAGGTTCTTTTTCTTTTATTTCCGTGTACACGGGGCTCATTATCTCAATTACAGTGGAAATAACAGGGCCGAGAAAGGGCTCATGAAGTCCGATAAAACGTCCGTGACGAAGCGCCCGCCTTATTATGCGGCGAAGCACGTAGCTTCTGCCCGTGTTGCCCGGAAGAACTCCCTCTGCGATGAGAAATGTAATGGCCCGAGCGTGGTCGGCTATTGCCTTGATGGAATTATCAGAGTCTGCTTCAAGGTCGGCATGGCCGGGGATAAGCCCTCTTATGCGGTCTATGATAGGGGTGAAGAGGTCTGTGTCGTAATTTGACTTTACGCCCTGCATAACGGCGGTGAGGCGCTCAAGGCCCATGCCCGTATCAATGGAGGGGCGTTCGAGGGGCGTGAGTTTTCCGCCGCTCTCGCGGTTGTACTGCATGAAGACCAGGTTCCATATCTCAAGGTAGCGGTCGCAATCGCATCCCACGCGGCAATCGGGGCCTCCACAGCCAAGTTCGGCGCCCTGGTCTATGAGTATCTCCGAGCATGGCCCGCAGGGACCAGTATCGCCCATGGACCAGAAGTTGTCTTTAGCACCAAGGCGCACGACTCTGTCGGCAGAGACTCCCCGGTCTTCTATCCAGATACGGCGGGCTTCATCGTCGTCTTCAAATACGGTGACCCAGAGTTTGTCTATGGGAAGCGCCATGACATTAGTGAGAAAATCCCATGCGTACTCTGTTGCGGCCTCTTTAAAGTAGTCGCCGAAGGAGAAGTTGCCGAGCATCTCAAAGAAGGTGTGGTGGCGAGCCGTATTTCCGACGTTTTCAAGGTCGTTGTGCTTACCCCCTGCGCGCATGCATTTTTGACATGTTACGGCCCGTTTGTAATCCCGTTGCTCTTCACCGAGAAAAACACTTTTGAACTGCACCATGCCGGCGTTGGTAAAGAGCAGTGTGGGGTCCATGGCAGGGACAAGGCCAGATGATGAGACCTCTTTATGTTTCCTTGCGGCAAAGTAATCAAGAAAAGCCTTTCTTATATCCAATGACTTCATGAAGACAGACCTTTTTCTTTTAAGTTTACCGGTTTTGTAAGCTCAAACCGTTTTATTCCGCTATAGTCCTATTCTCGGTGTTGTGGAGGAGCCGGAGTATTAGCTCACCAGAAAAACCGCGCGACTCAAGATGTTGTGAGGCTTTTTTGAAGTCCGAAGCTTCAAGTCCTTCCGAGAGGCATAGCCCCTTGCGGGCCGTCCATTTTTTCAGGGCCTTAAGGGCGGCATGTTCAACGGATTCTTTACTGAGACTTGAGACGACCTTATCGGCAATATCTCTTGGAACGCCTTTTCTCATAAGGTCCATGGAAATCTTACGCGGCCCCCACTGCTTGTTTCTTATCCTTGAAGATGCAAGGTCTCCTGCGTATCGCTCATCGTTAAGAAGGCCGTCTTTTGTCAGCGTCTCGATGACGGGTGTAATCTCATCTTCAGTGAGACCTTTTTCAACGAGTTTTTTTTTAAGCCCCCCGATGGTCCTGTCTCTGTAATATAAGAGGCGTAGGGCAACGGCAAGGGGCGTGGATTTGTTTTTCTTTCCCATGCGTCTTTACTCAGAAGCGTTCTATGTCGTCAAGATTTGCCTGAGGTGTTTCCTCGTCAGTATCTTCGTCGGTGTCCTTCTCAAAACCCTCCCATTCCGTGTCGCTTGTTGATACAACTCCCTTCACTTTCAGCTCAAAGTCAGCGGGGTTTGAAGACTGCAGTAATGCCTCGTTATAGGTGATAAGTCCTTTATGAAGGAGCGATAGAATGGACTGGTCAAAGGTCTGCATGCCGTATGTGGAGTGCCCTTTTGAGATGGCGTCGAATATTTTTTTGGTTTTTTCCTTGTCCTCGATACACTCACGAATCCGTGCCGTACTCATGAGTACCTCAACTGCGGGAACACGTTCGTTGCCGTCGCTTGTCGGTATGAGGCGCTGGGATATGATGGCCTTTACAACACTTGCGAGCTGAATGCGGATCTGTTTCTGCTGGTATGGCGGAAAGGTAGTGACTATTCGGTTGATAGTCTCTACGGCGTCTATGGTATGGAGGGTGGAGAGTACGAGATGACCTGTCTCGGCGGCGGTAAGGGCAGTCTCAATGGTGTCCTTGTCGCGCATCTCGCCAACCATTATTATGTCAGGGTCCTGTCTTAATGCACCCCTGAGGGCATCGGCAAAGCCAAGGGTATCGAAGCCCACCTCACGCTGGTTGATGAGGCAGAATTTGTCCTTATGAAGAAACTCTATAGGGTCTTCTATGGAAATAATATGGGCAGAGCGTTTGTTGTTAATATAGTCGATAATAGACGCAAGCGTTGTGGATTTACCGCTACCCGTAACGCCTGTGACGAGGATGAGGCCCCGCATCTCTTCAGCTATCTTATGGAAGACCTCGGGAAGATGCAGGTCCTCGAAGGAGAGTATATTGATTGGAATGACCCTGAATACGATGCCCGCGGCGCCGCGCTGGTTGAAGATATTGACGCGGAACCTTCCGAGACCGGGGACGCTGTAGGCAAGGTCTACCTGATGCTCCCTTCTGAAGGTCTCTTTCTGTGTCTCGTTCATTATGGCAAGGGCGGTATTGGCTACCTCAACGGGAGCGAGACGCTCGTGGTTCTTTATCGGCACGAGGCGGCCGCTGAGGCGCAGTATGGGCGGCATGCCCGCCTTGATATGTACATCAGAGGCCTTTTGCTTTACGGCAAAGCCCAGTACGGCGCTGAGATCGAGTCCTGCCATGGTTATGCCTCTTCAGTATGCAGATTAAATTGCTTGAATACGGCCCCCTCAATCTCCTTGGAGGTGGCGGGGTTGTCTCTCAGGAATTTTCTTACGGCCTCTCTACCCTGACCGAGCCGGTCGCCGTTGTAGGAAAACCATGAACCGCTCTTGTCCACTATATCGGACTTCACGGCAAGGTCGAGGAGGTCTCCCTCGCGGGAGATGCCCTCGTTGAAGAGAATATCGAACTCCGCAATCTTAAAGGGCGGGGCCATCTTGTTTTTTACGACCTTTACCTTTATCCTGTTGCCGATGATGGCGTCGCCCTGTTTTATCTGGCCTATTCTCCTTATGTCCATCCTTACGGAGGCGTAGAACTTAAGCGCGTTGCCGCCTGTGGTGGTCTCGGGGCTCCCGAAGAAGACGCCTATCTTGTGGCGTATCTGGTTGATGAATATGACGCAGGTCTTTGATTTGCTGATGGTGGATGTGAGTTTACGGAGGGCCTGACTCATGAGACGTGCCTGAAGACCCATGTGAGCGTCTCCCATATCACCCTCAAGCTCTGCCCGCGGTACAAGGGCCGCTACGGAGTCAACTACAATAAGGTCTACGGCCCCGCTCCTAATGAGGATATCCGTTATCTCAAGGGCCTGCTCGCCTGTATCGGGCTGAGACAGGAGGAGGTCGTCGGTATTGACGCCTATAAGGCGCGCGTAAGCGAGGTCAAGGGCGTGCTCCGCGTCGACGAAGGCCACTGTGCCGCCTGCTTTTTGCGCCTCTGCCGATATATGGAGAGAAAGTGTAGTCTTTCCCGAAGACTCTGGGCCGTATATCTCGACTACTCGTCCGCGCGGCACGCCTCCTATGCCGAGGGCAATGTCCAGCGACGGCGAACCTGTGGAGATGGATGATACGCCCGTTACTACGTCGTTTTCTCCGAGCCGCATGATGGAACCCTTGCCGAATTGCTTCTCTATCTGACCAATGGCCAGGTTAATGGCCTTGCTCTTGTTGTTTTCTTTATTGCCAGCCATCAGTGGAACCTCCTGAAATTAAGATGCTACGCCCCTTTCCCCTCAAATGGAAACTCTCTTATAATTTCGTATCGTGCCCCGGAAGGGCTTAGTATACTTTTATATAATACGAAGCGGTCCACAACAAAAGCAACCTTTTTTTCTACCTCAATGGGGCCTGCCATGGCCGCTATGGACTTTGAAGCCGCCTTTGACCTGATTCTGCAGAGGGTGAGGTGAGGGCGAAAGGCCTTCTTATCCTTCTCGAAGCCTGCCCTTAATAGTGCCGCCTCCAATGCCTCTTTAAGCGCTCTCAGCTCAGTACTTTCATCTACGCCGACCCAGAGACTGCGCGGAGCCTTCATTGATGGAAAGGCTCCGAGCCTCCCGGAACCAAGCTCAAAGGGGCGCGTTGAAGCAGATATAGTGCAAAGGGCCTCTATGAGGAGACGAAGCCTCTGCTCCTCCGTATCGCCGAGAAACTTCAGCGTAATGTGGATATTGGCGGGCCTTACCAGGGATATACGCCCGGTGCAGGCCCTGAGTCTTGATTGAACGCCGCGTAAGACCTCCCTCAGTTCATCAGGGATATTTAAGGCGACAAAAAGCCTTATCTTAAGACCTCCATGAGCCGTGATTCATAAAGCGTTTACGGCCATCTTAATTGTTTTTTTAATAGATAAAGACCTTAATTATACAACATCAATGGAGTCATAGCCTTTTAAGAAGAAGCTCCATGGCCGCTTCTGCGGATTGAGCCCTTATCTCGGCGCGCGTCCCCTTGAAGAGGAAACCCTCGCTGAGCGTATCAAGGCCATCTCTGGCGCAGGCTATGAAGACTGTACCCACGGGTTTTTTATCAGAGCCGCCTCCGGGGCCGGCTATGCCCGTCACGGCAAGCGAGCACTCCGTGGAGAGGGCTTTTCTAACGCCCTCGGCCATCTCCAAAGCCGTCTCGGCGGAGACGGCGCCGAAGTCCTTAAGCGTATCTTCTCTAACGCCGAGAAGCTTTATTTTAGACTCGTTACTGTATGAGATAACCCCGCCCATGTAGTATGCGGAGCTTCCCGGCACGTCTGTCAAGAGCTTTGAGATGAGCCCGCCAGTGCATGACTCTGCCGTGGAAAGGGTAAGCCCGCTCTCAAGGAGACTTGAGCCTGTCTTAAAGGCCATCGGGGCCGCAGTCATCTTATTAGGGGCTCCTTAATGGTTTAGGCCCTGCTTAATACAAGCAGGATTACATGGGCCACGATATTGGCGTAGATTCCCGCGGCGATATCGTCAAGGACTATGCCTGTCCCGCCTTTGATAGTTCTGTCGAGAAAAGAAACGGGGTATGGCTTTAGAATATCAAAAATACGAAAGAGAATAAATACCAATATGGCGTTAAAGGCTGTAAAGGGCAAAAGAAAAAAGGCTACGAGGACTCCGGCTACCTCGTCGCATACTACCTCGCCGGGGTCTTTTTTGCCGATAATCCGGGCGGCCTCGCCTGATATGTATATTGAGACAGCGGTGATGGCGATAATGAAGGCACCGTGAAAAGCAAACCCCCGGCCTCCTTCAAGGTAGGCCAAGAGGATTCCCCAGAGAGTGCCGAATGTTCCGGGGGCCTTTGGAAGGAGCCCGACATAAGCGGTCGTGGCAAGAAAGATTATAAGTTTGTTTTTCATTATATCGGGTAATATCCAGCCGGAAATGCCCTTGCCGCAAACGTAAATCCGGATAAAGATTTTAAAATATAAATCTTCGCATTCGTATATTTATAATAAGCCCCATGGCAGTCATGGAGACTACAAGAAAAGATCCGCCGTAGCTGATAAAGGGCAAAGGCACTCCAACTACAGGCAGGAGCCCTGTGACCATGCCGAGGTTTATCACAACATGCCAGAAGAGCATGGCCGAGATGCCGAAGGCAAGTAAGAAGCCGAACCTGTCTTTTGATGAGCCCGCCGCGTTGAGCCCCTTTAATATGAGGACGAAGAATATCATTACCACAATTACGGCGCCGATAAAACCCCATTCTTCGGCGAGTATTGAGAAGATGAAGTCCGTATGATGCTCGGGCAGGAACATAAGCTTCCCCTGCGAGCTTCCCGTGAAGCCCTTGCCGATAAAACCCCCGGAGCCGATGGCAATTTTGCTCTGCAGGAGGTGATATCCAGAGCCGAAGGGGTCGCTTCCGGGGCTTAGAAAGCTCGTTAGCCGCTTCTTTTGATAGCTCTTGAGGCTTAGCCATGCAAAGGGCGCTATGGCCGAGAGAACGGCTGTTATGGCCGCCAGTGTCCGTATTTTTACTCCCACAACCAGTGTCATTGAGCAGAAGATGGCCGAGAGGATAATAGCCGTTCCGAGGTCAGGCTGTTTCATAATAAGGACAAAGGGCGCAAAGAGTATTAAGGCGGGTATAAAGAGGTCTTTTATCCCAAGGCCCTGGTCCGGGAGCTTTTTTAGGCTCAGGTATTGCGCAAGCATTATGATAAGGGCTATCTTGGCAATCTCCGAGGGCTGAAGAGAGAAACCCCCGACGTTGAGCCATCTCTGGGCTCCGCCGCTTGATTTTCCAACGGCAAAGACAAGGAGAAGCAGGACAATGGAACCGCCGTATATGAGGTAGGCAAAGCGCTCGAGGATGTGGTAGTTAATCAGCGCCGCTGTCACGAGAAATATGAGGCCAATGACAAACCAGTATATGGCCCTTGTGTATATGCCGGGGTTATTGCGGAAGGTGGCGCTGTAGATAGAGGCGATGCCTATGAGGGCTAGTACTATTGTGAGTCCGAGGGCGGCAAAGTCTATATGTGTCAGTATCCGTTTATCAATGGAGAGGGCCATTATCTTTTTTTCCTCCATGGGCCGAGGTCATTCGGCTTATTCGCCTGTAAAGAGCTTATGTCTGCCCTTCCCGTGAGAAAGGCCTTAATGACTTTTTTGGCTATGGGCGCCGCGGCGCTAGCTCCGAAACCGCCGTGTTCAACGAGTACGGCAACCACTATCTTCGGGTCGTCATAAGGCGCGAAACCCACAAACCAGGCATGGTCCCGGAGTTTATATCTTATTTTCTTAAGGTCGTGTTCTCTTTCTATAAGGCGTGATACCTGCGCGGTTCCTGTCTTTCCCGCTATCCGCAGGCCTTTGCTACGCAGGCCTCTGGCCGTGCCTTTCTTGTCGTTTACTACGCCATGGAGGGCCCTGCGAATCTTTGCGAGTATCTTCGGCGGTATATCCACTATATTCCTTATTTCCGGGGTAAAGTCCTGAAGGACCTTGCCGTCGGGCGTGGCAATGCTCGCTACTATTTCGGGCCTGAAGAGGGTGCCTCCGTTGGCGATGGCCGAGAAGGCGCTTGCGAGCTGAAGGGGTGTGGCGAGCATAAAACCCTGTCCAACGGCGATGGAGATAGTCTCGCCCTTATACCACCTCTCTCCCTTTACCTTTTTTTTCCACGCCTTGCTTGGAATAAGGCCCGATTTTTCACCTCCGAGCCTTATGCCTGTCTTTGAGCCGAGTCCAAAGGATTTTGCGTGTTTTGCAAGTGTGTCAACGCCGAGCATGAGCCCTACCTGATAGAAAAAGGTATCTGAAGACTCGATGATAGCCCTTTTGTAGTTGATAATTCCGTGGCCCTTTTCTTTCCAGTCGCGGTAGCCTCGTCCTGCGAATTTGAAGACCGGGCCGGACTCGATGAGGGTATCTGGAAGTATGGCCTTCTCCGTAAGGGCAGAGGCGGCTACAATGGGTTTGTAGGTAGACGCCGGCGGATATTGTCCCTGAATGACCCTGTTTGTAAGGGGGTGCAGAGGGTTACGCACAAGGGCGCGCCAATCTTTGCCGGTGATGCCTGCAGAGAGTTTATTGGGGTCAAAGGCAGGTTTACTTACCATGGCGAGAACTTGGCCGGTGTTCGGGTCGAGGGCCACGACAGCGCCGGCTTTTTCGCCGAGGGCCTGCCATGCCGTAAGCTGTGTCCTTAAGTCTATGGTAAGGGTTACGTCATTTCCGCGGTAGGGCGGAGTCCATCCGAGGACGTTGATCTTTCTCCCAAGGGCGTCTACCTCAAGGTCCTTGTAGCCGTCATCGCCGCGTATAAACTCTTCGTAGCTCTTCTCAAGGCCGTATTTGCCTATGTGAGCGCCGGCATCGTATCCCTTTGCTTTGAGCCTCTTCAGCTCATCTATATTCAATTCGCCGATATAACCTATGAGATGGGCGGTGGCGGGGCCGTATATGTATTCTCTTTTCGGAGTTACGTCAAGCATTACTCCGTGCATCTCGAAGTTGAAACTCTCTATCTTTACAGTCTCTTCCCATGAGAGGTCTTCCTTGAGTTTTACGGCCCTGAAGGGCGGCTGTCCCCTGGCGCGTTTGAGCTTATCTTTGATGGTATCTTCATCGATATCGGCGAGACGCTTTAACATGGCCGTTGTCTTTGGCCAGTCCGTTACGTCTTCGGGTATTATGTAGAGGTCGAAACCGGGCCTGTTTATAGCGAGTTTTATACCGTTTCTGTCGTAGAGTATGCCGCGGGGTGCCTGTGATTTAACGGTTCTCGTCTTGTTGTTGCGTGAGAGCTCCCCGTAGTATCTACCGTTCATTATCTGTAGATGCCATAGCTGTGCGATTATGAAAAAAAAGAGGACACCAGCAAGGATAGTTGAGAGGAAGACCCTTTTTTTGAACTTAACGGGTTCTTTTTCCTGAAAGTATCTTGATGACATTTAGCGGTTTACCTCTCAAACGCATGGGGCGACAAGATCGTCTCAAAGCGTTCAAGGAGGGTGATTACAAAGGGCGCGAAGACAGCGGTAAGGATTATCTGCGCCGCCGTGAATACGGAGAGCCCGAGGTCTCCGCTAATGGTGCGCATGATGCTGTAGATGAGAAGGACCTTGAGGGCGGATAAGGCGAGGGCCGTAACCGCCGCTACGCCGGGAGAGACAAAGTGTACTTTTCTGCTGAGAAGATATACAGAGAGAAAGACGGCCATAAAGGCAAAGGATGTAGCGCCGAGGACGCCGCCGAGAAAGATATCCTCGAGGTAGCCGAGGGCAAAGCATACCAGTACCCCAAGCGTAGAGGGCCTTCTTGCGGCAGTGTAGAAGACCAGAATCAGGAGGACATCGGGCAGGGGCAGTGATGTCATTATGGTGCTTTCCAGAACGAGGTATGTGATGGTTATAATAAAAAGGGCTATGTAGTCGCGCATGATACTATGCTCACTGTTATGTTAAGAACCGCCTGCCGATTATCTTATTTTTTCTTCTTTGAGGCCTTCAGGACTACGAGTACGTCCTCGAGGGTCTTGAAGTCCACGGCAGGGGTAACCTCAATGTGATTAAAAAAATTGTCGCGGCCTTTCCTTACGTCAGTGACCTCGCCTATGACAAGTCCCTTTGGAAAGAGTCCCGTAAAGCCCGAGGTAATGACATGGTCGCCCACACGGACATCGTCAAGTTCACGTACGTATTTTAATACAAGGCCGCCTTTTCCGTTTCCCTCGGCAATGGCGCGAACCCTTGTGCGCTCGACCATGGCCTCGATATTCGACCGCGGGTCGGTGTTAAGAAGCACAATAGCCGTCGATGGCGTTACATCGGTGATTCTTCCGACAATTCCCGCAGGGCTTATTACGGCCATATCACGGCTTATATTATCGCTGGAGCCTTTGTTTATGACGGCTGTTCTTGTCCACCTTGCCGAGTTGTAGGCGACTACACCGGCCGAGGTCGTTGGTATTGCCTGCCTGTCTTTGTACTGCAGGAGCGTCTTCAGTCGGCCCGATAGCTTTAGCTCTTCCTTGAGGCGGTGATTTTCCTCTTCCATGGTTAGAAGGGCCTTGCGGTAGCGTTCGTTTTCCTGTTTCGCGTCTACGACTGCTATGTAGTTATCAACTGCTCCCGCGCCTGTATTGTAGACAGAGAGGATGGACTCCTGTATGGGCGTGAGGGTAAGGGATATAAGTCTTTTTACAACATAACCACGCTCGCCGACGCTTGTATCGGTGAGGGCGAGATGGAGGGAGAATAACGCCAGGATGGCCGTTACTATAATAATCTGATTCTTTTTAATAAAGGAGGTCATTTTATCTTTAGCCGGTCTGTTTTGGGTGTAACAAAGGCTGGCAGGCAGTCTTATGTGTGAGTATTGAATTCCTATGGCACCTCCCCTTTTTTCCTATACCCCCGTTGTTTCTCTTAACCCTATCTACCATGGAAAGGTCCATAACCATGGAACCTGTCTCATATCCCGGATGCTTTCCTGCCCCAGCATCTACTCCTGTATAGCTTTTGCCCTGTAATGCTGATTATCCCGATTCGTACCGTGAGCCGCCGTTATGTTTCATGCATCCCTTATGGCTGGGACCTTAGTTTGGCAGGGTTACGTCTTTTAAGAGAGAGATTTCGTCAAGGAGCCTTCCTGCGCCCTTGACAACGCAGGTAAGGGGGTCGTCTGCGATAGTTACGGGGAGCATGGTCTCTTCTCTTAAAATGATGTCAAGGTTTTTGATGAGCGCGCCGCCGCCGGCAAGGACGATGCCCTTGTCAACGAGGTCGGCGGCAAGCTCTGGAGGCGTTGTCTCAAGGACGTGTTTAACGGCGTCTATGAGTGAGGCGATTGTCTCGTTCATGGCCTCGCGTATCTCCTGACCTTCTATCTCGAGCGTGGTTGGGATACCTGTGATGAGGTTTGAGCCTTTAATCTCCATTTTGGATATCTCATCATCAGGCAGAGATAGGCCGAAGCGCATTTTTATGGTCTCGGCGACACCCGTGCCGATGGAGAGGTTGTATTTTCTCTTTATGTACTGCGATATGACCTGGTCGAGCATATCGCCTCCGACACGAATGGATTTTGAGCGGACGATGCCGGCAAGAGATATTACGGCTATCTCCGAGGTGCCGCCGCCGATGTCTACTATCATGTTGCCCGAGGGGTCTGTTATGGGCAGTCCCGCTCCGATGGCCGCGGCCATGGGTTCTTCGATAAGATATACCTCTGATGCACCGGCTGAGTAGGCAGACTCTTTAACGGCCCTTTTTTCTACCTGCGTAATGCCTGATGGCACGCCTACTATAATCCTCGGACGAACAAAAAATTTCCTGTTGTGGACTTTGGCGATAAAATACTTCAACATCTCCTCTGTGACCTCGAAGTCGGCGATGACGCCGTCTTTAAGGGGACGGATGGCAGAGATGTTTCCGGGAGTCTTGCCGAGCATTGCCTTGGCGTCCGTGCCTACGGCAAGTATCCTCTGAGAGCCGCCATCTCGTTTTACGGCAACGACAGATGGCTCGTTAGTGACTATTCCTTTGCCTTTTACGTATATCAGGGTGCTTGCCGTGCCGAGGTCGATAGCAAGGTCGTTTGAAAATATATTCATCAATCTATTCAGCATTATCTCTCCAATGAGTAAATTTTTTTGATTTTAACAGAGCGTTGTCTGGTTTGGCAAGGATAAAATATCATAAAAAGGTTGCACTGGAAGAGAATATTCCTTAATATTTAACACTAAAAAGACAATCCGTTATGTGACGGTTATTACAAAGAGCTTTGTAAGGGGAGGAAAAAGAGATTTATGCTTGAAACTATACGAAAAAGTACAAAATCAACCTACATTTTACTGCTTTTCGGCGCCATTATACTGGTTTTTGTTTTCTGGGGCATCGGCCCTGGTGGCAGGGGCCGGTCCGCCAACGCCGTGGCTACGGTTAATGGAGAGCCCATAGACATGAAGGATTACCTTGCCCTTCATAAGAGGCTTACTGATTACTACCGCAATATTCTCAAAGATAAATTCACACCTTCTGTTGAAAAAAGTCTCAATCTCAAGAAAAACGCCGTTGCTATCCTCATAGACAGGCGCCTTGCCGTCATGGATGCCGAGGACAAGGGGATCGGCGTATCGAAAAAAGAGGTTCAGGATACTATCGGCTCCATGGCCGCCTTTCAGACAGATGGTGTATTTAATAATGATCGTTATTTAAGCGCGCTGAGGTCCGAGCGTATGAAGCCTGATGAATTTGAAGATGATGTGCGTAAAGACCTCCTTGTTGAAAAGATGCGCGCCGGGGTAGTAAAGGGCGTATCTGTAAGCGAAGAAGATATCCGTAAGGCCTATCTCAGTGAGAATAAAGAGATAGACCTTGCCTACGTCGCCGTTAATGCCGCTGATAAAATGGGTGATATTGCGGTGACTGATAAAGAGGGCAAGAAGTATCTTATGGATCATTCAACGGATTTTGTACTTCCTGCAAAGATCAAAGTCCTCTATGGTTATGCCGCCTATGACGCATTCAAAAAAGCCGCCTCTCTAAGCGAGCGCGAGATAAAAGCCTATTACGAGAAAAATAAAGGCCGTTATACAAACCCGGAGAAGATACACGCGAGGCATATTCTCATTCGTCCCGATATGAAGAACAAAGACCGCGAAGCGGCAAAGAAAGCCGCCGTTGAGGAGGCGCGCAAGATACTCGCGAGGGTAAAGGCAGGGGAAGACTTTGGCGCCCTTGCCAGAAAATACTCCTCAGACCCCGGCTCTGCCAAAAAAGGCGGCGATCTTGGCTGGTTTCCAAAGGGCGTTATGATGAAAACCTTTGAGGAGGCGGCCTTTGCCTTGAAAAAAGGCGAGGTCAGCGATGTTGTAGAGACGCCTTTCGGCGCTCATATCATAAGGCTTGAGGGCAGAAAGCCCGCCAGTTTAAAACCCCTCTCCGAGGTGCGTAGCTCCATTAAAGCAGTGCTTTCAAAGGACTTATCCAGGAGGAAGGCCGTGGAGGCTATTAAGGCACTTGAAGGGGCTATGAAAGAAGCCGAAGGGTTAAAGGCTCTGAAAGCGGCCCTTAAGGGAACCGATGGTATTGTGTTGCATGAGACTGCGTTTTTTGACTCAAAACATTTTGATAAGTCCCTTGAAAAGGCGGGTAGGCTCAAGGATTCGCTTTTTTTCATGAACGAGGGAGAGCTCAGCGAGCCCGTAAAGACCTACGAGGGCATTTATCTCGTAAAGGTATTAAAGAGGCAGGACGCAAGGATACCTGAATACGAAGAGGTCAAGGCCGATGTTAAAGAGAGGGTTGCCGCCGGCAAGGCGCTGAGGCTCGCAAAAAAAGAGGCAAAGGAACTTCTCAAGGCAGTGAAGTCCGGGAAAAAACTTAAAGACGCGGCAAAGGCCAAAGGGCTTAAAGTTAAAACCACGGGACTGTTCTCCATGTCAAACGGTTTTATTCCCGGCATCGGTCTGCCCGTGCGGTCATACGGCGCGCTTTTTGAGCTTGATTCAGCTAAACCCGTCTACGAAAAAACTATTAGATCCTCAGGTAGTTTTTATGTGATCGTATGGAAGGCATCTAAAGAGGCTGACCTTTCCAATCTTACTGATGAGAAGAAAGCCTTGCTTACAGAGAAGTTAAGTTCCAGAAAAAAAGATGAGAAGATTAATAAGTGGCTTGATTCACTGAGGAAAAAAGCTAAGATTCAGGTCTTTGAAGACCGCATGTAACAGAGACGCTCGAAAAGGAGATTGAGTAAAAAAATGCGTTTTTCAAGGATACTGCTCCCCACGCTTAAGGAATCGCCTGCAGACGCCGAGGTAGTCAGCCAGCGCCTCATGATGCGCGCAGGGATGATTAAGAAGGCCGCCGCAGGTATATACGAAATACTTCCATTAGGGCTGAGGGCTCTCAGGAAGGTGGAAAATATCGTTCGTGAAGAAATGGACAGGGCAGGGGCGCAGGAAGTGAGCCTCCCTGTTGTTATCCCCTCGGAGCTATGGAAAGAGAGCGGAAGGTGGGATAAGTACGGCCCTGAACTTCTTCGTGTAACTGACCGTCATGATAGGGAATTTTGCGTAGGACCGACGCACGAGGAAGTCATTACCGATTTGGTCCGCTCCACAGTGCGCTCCTATCGCCAGCTACCCCTTAATCTCTACCAGATACAGACGAAATTCCGTGATGAAATACGACCTCGTTTCGGCCTTATGCGCGGCAGGGAGTTTGTCATGAAGGACGCCTACTCCTTTCACGCTGATAATGAGAGCGCCGAGGCCGAGTATAAGAATATGCTTGGCGCCTACAGGCGTATATTCGAGAGGTGCGGTCTTGAGTTCAGGGCTGTGGAGGCCGAGTCAGGGGCTATTGGCGGAAGTTTTTCTCATGAGTTCATGGTCCTTGCCGATACGGGCGAAGACGAGGTCGCGGCCTGCGATGCCTGCGAGTATGCCGCCAATGTGGAGCGCGCAGAGGTGAGGGCTCCGGCAGATAAAATTCCTTCTTCTCCGGAAGAAAACGCCGCGCCAGTAAAGGACGTAAATACGCCCGGTAAAAAGACTGTTGACGAGGTAAGCGAATTTTTAAACGTGAGTCCGAAAAATCTTATAAAAACCCTTATCTACGAGACTGAGAACGGGCCTGTGGCAGTTCTTTTACGGGGCGACCTTGAACTTAATGAGATGAAGCTGGCAAGGGTTCTTGAAGTATCTGATGTTTTCCTTGCCGATGAGGAGACAGTGCAAAGAGTAACGGGAGCGCCTTCGGGTTTCGCCGGCCCCGTGGGTTTAAAGACGCCAATATACGCAGATTACAGCGTGCTGTCCATGTCAGGGGCGGTTTCAGGGGCCAATAAGGCCGATACGCATATTAGTAACGTAATCCCGGGCCGTGATTTTGAGGCCTCTTACTCAGACCTTGCCTTTGCCGTCTGCGGTGACGGCTGTCCGCGATGCAATGGCACATTGAGCTTGCGGCGGGGCATTGAAGTCGGCCATGTCTTTAAGCTCGGCACAAAGTACAGCGAAGCCATGGGTGCGACCTTTCTTGACACTAACGGTAAAGAGCGCCCCATGATAATGGGTTGCTACGGCATAGGTATCGGCAGGACAGCGGCGGCTTCCATAGAGCAGAACCATGACGACGCCGGGATAATATGGCCTCTCGGGCTTGCCCCATTTGCCGTGGAAGTCCTCGTCTTAAAGGTCAATGACGAGCCTTCAATGAAGGCGGCAGAGGGTATTTATACCGCCCTTTCAGAGGCTGGTGTAGAGACGCTTTTTGACGACAGGAAGGTAAGGGCGGGGATAAAGTTCAAAGACGCCGACCTTATCGGAATTCCGGTGAGAGTTGTCGTTGGAGAGAGAAACCTTGCCGAGGGCCTTATAGAGATAAAGGTCAGGCGCACAGGTAATGTTAAGAAGGTACCCGTAAAAGAAGCCGTTGCCGAAGTGAGAGGGCTTTTAGGGGAGCTTGGCGGCTGAGGCAGGGCATCTTATATGGCGGTTTTGCTTAAGGTGCGAAGACAGTAATCTCATATACCATAAATATTTAGACCAGAGTCATAACGCCGGGGTTAATGCGCCGCCCCGGTTTTTTTTATGTATCTCCATTCTTGAAGACTCTTTCGGCCTCACGGTACGGCCCTTTAGCCGCAGAGGTTTTGTAGCGAGCCCTTGAAAGAGATGAATCCGTTAAGTGCTTCTTTCGAAGAATCGCAAAGACCTACGAATTTTAATCCTGTCATGCCTTTTTCAGTGTTCCAGACAGCCCATGCCTTCAGGCAGAGCGGCTCTTTGAGGCATTCGTCTTTTATGCATAATTTTATAATATGCCCGGGTTCTATCTTATGAGTCCTGTCCTTGATGGCTATACACAAACCTGTTGAGCTGATGTCCTTCAGGACGCCTGTATACATGGCGTCGCCGATATAATAATCTACTGTTGCCTTTCCGCCCGGGATACGGAGCTTGCTCCTGCAGTTGCCGAGAAGCTCTCTCAGGCTTTCAACGAAGTGTCTTACCGCCCTTGCCGATTCCCTGTATGGTAGAGAGTCCTTGCCAAGCTCTTCAAGCTCGTTCATCTCTGCCGTTGCCTCTCTCAGGAGGCGCACGTACTTATGCATGTTCCTGATAAGCACTTCTCTGTAAATGGAGTACGAACCGGTGGTTACGAATACGTCTTTTGTCGTAAAAACGGTTCCGCAGTTAGGACACTCAATGGACCTTGATTCCGTCATAAAGGGTGATGTTACAGAAC
Organism: uncultured Thermodesulfobacteriota bacterium; assembly: GCA_964474975.1. Taxonomy (GTDB): domain Bacteria; phylum Desulfobacterota; class GWC2-55-46; order GWC2-55-46; family JADFVP01; genus JAJRZX01. The sequence goes on along the minus strand of CAYYUX010000003.1, from coordinate 7,403 downwards.
ATTTGCATTCCGGACAATCTGCTTTAAGCATTAAAATTCCTCAATTTGAAATTTCACGGAAATTGGCTCGGCAGGGACCCTTGAGAAATCACTGTATATTTTATCGGTTTTTTCTCTTTGGCCCTTTAGAGTGGCGAACCCCTTGTCCAATTATAATCGAGATAATATAAAGCCCTTAATACGTCGCGGCCGTTTATAATTGATGTTTATCGCGTTTGTAGCGCAGTCCGCCGCCAAGGGCCCAAACCATGTTTTTTTCTTTTATCAGTACATTGTAGAGATCTCTCTCAACAACCTCAAGTATGATTATATTAGATGCGCTGGTAAGATCTAAGTATTTTTTGTCGTAAAGGGGCAGGCGGTGAGCCCATAGCGCGTCTAACCTGTCAAAAGAGCCGTCTATTATGGTGAAGGGCAGAGTCATGAATGAATCCCTGTATATGACTGTGCGCGGCAGAAGAGGAGATTGGGTCTTGGAGACGGCCCGCATCCTGATGTGCGTCATACCGTTGGACAGACGTGGCATTTTTTCTGTGCTTACTGTTCCGGCCTTCCCGGTTATTCGGGCCGTTTCCGCCATCTCATATAGATTGATGCCTAATAAATCGGCAAGATCACGTTTGATTTTGCGATGAGTAAATCTTATATGCGGCATACGGCCTCTTCTCTCCGCTGTGGAGAGTCTCTCAAGTATTACCTTGCTCACAAGGACGGAGCCTCTGTAATTCCAGTGTGTGCCTTTTTTAAAATAGAGTAGCGAGTCCTTTTTGGCCGCAATCAATTTTTTATCAAGTCGAATAAAACCTCTTACGGGGAATTCCTTGAGCGCATCTAAGAATAGATCATAAAAGCTCTTTCCGCAACTCCCGGGGCGCCGCTCTATCCCCACGTGTTCGGGGTATATAGTGGCCTTGTCAGGGGCGACTATGAGGAAAAATCTCTTTCCAGAGGCGTTTATTACTTTTTCTATGGAGTTGAGCTCTCGGGCGATATTACGCGCCTTTTCCCGCTTATTACAGCTATTTTTAAAGTAATCCCTCATCCCTCTTTTATAGTAGAGCCATCCATCGGTGCCGATATGAACGAGTGGCGAGGGCGATGTGTCGAAGATGTAATAGTCTATCCAGTTTTTAGCCACAATAAAGGGCCTGCGGTATGGATGACGGTCTTCAAGAAATCTGCCGAGTTTTGCATAGTAATTACTCTTTAAGAGTCTCTCTGCCTTGAACGCAGGTGCAGGGGCGAGATGCCGTTTTTCATCAAGCTTCGTCTGAAGTCCAAAGGCAAGGCCGTAGACCCCGCTTGTAATAATCAGCACAAAAAAGCCTGTAATAATTTTTTTTCTCATGGGCCTCTTAGAATTGAAAATATATAAAGGGGTTATATGAGCCGCTTACAATAAGGGCTACGGAATAAAGGACCATTATTATTACTCCGGCCACCCTCAGGGAGTCGATAAGGGGGGCGTTGTGTCTTGTAATGAGAGAGAGGCCGGAGAACCTGCGCGGCAGAAAGAAAACAATGGAGGCAATAAGCATGAAGAAAAGATTCCTGTAGTTAAGGGTTTCAATAAGGGTAAAGGAAAGGGGGTGATATACGGGTACGAACATTACCTTCAGCATGGAGAGTGCTTGCCCCATGCCCGATGAGCGGAAAAAAACCCATCCCAACATTACGAGAAAGAGGGTTACGGCCCGTCTAATAATGATAAAATTTTCTGCCTCAGTGGTGCGGAGCCCAGAGAGGCGTTCTATTATAAGCAGTGTTCCGTGAAAGCCGCCCCAGATGATGAATGTCCAGTTGGCGCCGTGCCAGAGCCCGCAGAGTGTAAAGACTATCATGAGATTTATGTATGTCCTCAGGGCAGAGACGCGGTTGCCGCCGAGGGGTATGTAGAGATAATCACGAAAGAAATGGGAGAGCGTAATATGCCATCTGCGCCAGAAGTCCGTAATGCTTATTGCAGAGTAAGGCCGCCTGAAGTTCTCCGGCAGGGTAAAGCCGAACATGTGGCCAAGCCCTATTGCCATATCGGAGTATGCGGAAAAATCAAGGTATATCTGTAGCCCGTATGCCACCACCCCTATCCATGCCATCTTTGTGTCCAGCGTTCCCGTATTAAGGGCGAATACGGCGTCGGCTATTGCGCCGCATCTGTTGGCGAGTATTACTTTTTTCATGAGGCCCCAGGAAAAACGCAGAGTTCCCTCATAAAACCCGTCAAAGGTCTCGGTGCGTGTGCGAAGCTGATCGCTTATCTCATGAAAACGCACGATGGGGCCTGCGATGAGCTGTGGAAATAGTGCTACATAAAGGGCGTAATCCACAAAACTGCGTAGCGCCTTTTTTTCTCCCCTGTATACATCTACAAGGTACGTTATCTTCTGAAAGGTGAAAAACGAAATACCTATGGGCAGGATTACCTTCGTCCATTTTATGTGAGGCGCGCCCGGTGAGCTGAATAGGGCGTTTACCTCGTCGATGAAGAAGTTGGAGTATTTGAAGTATCCGAGTATGGCGATGTTTATGCCTATGGAGAGGGCAAGCCAGTACGAACGCGCCTTTGCCTCGGTACTCTCTATCTTAAGGGCCAGAAAAAAATCCACTGCCGTGGCGGCTATAAGGGCAAAGAGAAAAGGGCCGCTCCCCCAGAGGTAAAAGAAGTAACTAAATGCAAGTAGCACATGGTTGCGATACTTTTTTGGCGTAACGTAATAGAGGGCGAGGAGGAGGGGGAGAAAATAAAATAAAAAAATCTGGCTTGGAAATATCATTTTCCCATCAGTTTAAGATGATTTTTGTTTGAAGCACAGGGGAAGTCTAATGTTAATCAGACCTCTCAATGTAAGGTGTCATATAGGTCTTGATTTCAGAGCATTTTGGATTATAGCCAATCATCGGGAAAAAAGCCAGATTTACGGCCCGGGACGTTTTACTTTTTTTTTCTAATAATGCTTTAATAATAAGTTTTATACAATGGTACTTAAGTAAGGGGCAGGCTATCATGGGTGTGAATGTAAATATTATCATCTAAGGGAACACTAAAAAAAACAACAGAGACAATTATAAGCTTCATCGTCTCTTTTAAGCTTCATGTTTTTTATCTGCACAGAGCTTCTTTACGAAGTCCCGCCTCCCCCTCCTTCCAAACTATCTGCATTACCGGGAGGTCTTTTCTCTGAAAAGACCTCCCAATCCATTTTTAAGGCACCATACCGTCTTCCTCCTCCTTTTCCTGCGGTTATGCCTGTCAGAACCCCATGTCCTTTATATAACCATTCTTTTTTCGCGAACTGTTCATTTTCCTTGACAGACCGACCCTTTATGATAGAATTTTCTAATACCTTTAAACCGTTAGGGTTTCTAAAGGCTACCCGGAGTTCTTCTTTCGGGCGTTTTTTTTTGTTAAGCACTACTCTTGTTTTTTATATATAGGCGCGTAGCTCAGTGGGAGAGCGCTACCTTGACACGGTAGAGGTCGGCGGTTCGAAACCGCCCGTGCCTACCAGTAGCAACGGCGGCCCGCCATGATTTTCCTGACCAACCCCGGTTATAGTCCTTCAAGGGGGAGGATTCGGAAGCGAGGCGGCCCTTTATCTTAAATATACTAACAAAATACTCATTATGACAAAAATAATCCTCAAGGACGGAACCGCCCTCGAATGCGCCCCTGAGACCACCTTTTTTGATACCCTGAAAGCCCATGACAAGGGCCTCTTGAAGAGGTGTGTAGCCGTGAAGGCAGACAGCAGGCTCCTTGACCTCTCGGCTACGGCTGATACAGCCGAGGGCCTTGAAGACCTTGAACCCGTTATGCTTGATTCTCCCGAGGGGCTTGAAATATGCCGACATTCCACGGCCCACGTCATGGCGCAGGCCGTAAAAAGCCTCTATCCCGATGTCAAATTTGCCATCGGCCCTACCATAGCTAATGGTTTTTATTATGATTTTGATGTGTCCGAGCCCTTTACCCCCGATGCCCTGAAGGCCATTGAAAAAAAAATGTCTGAGATAATCAGAGAGAATTACCCCTTCACCGTATCGACTATTGCAAAAGACGCGGCCCTTGATCTTTTCAGGTCCGCTAAAGAAGACTACAAGGTTGAGATTATTAACGACCTTGACGCCGATACAGTTACCCTTTACAGCCAGTCTGACTTTACGGACCTTTGCAGAGGCCCTCATGTTCCATCTACGGGGTATATCAAGGCATTTAAGCTTACTGGCATAGCCGGGGCCTATTGGCGCGGAGACGAAAAGCGCAAGATGCTCCAGCGTATATACGGCACGGCCTTTGCCGACAAAAAGGCCCTGAAAGACCATCTTAAACTAATGGAAGAGGCCAAAAAACGAGACCACCGCCGTCTTGGCAAAGAACTCGACCTTTTCTCTACAAATCCCGATGTGGGCGCGGGCCTTGTTTTGTGGCACCCCAAGGGCGCCGTTGTCAGAGGTATCATAGAAGATTTCTGGCGGGCGAAACACAGGGCAAATGGCTACGATATAGTCTATTCTCCCCATGTTGCCAGCGTAGAGCTATGGAAGACCTCGGGACACTGGGATTTTTACAGAGAAAACCTTTTTTCTCCAATGGATGTCGAGGGGCAGGAGTATATCGTAAAACCAATGAACTGCCCCTTCCATATACAAGTTTACAAGAGTCGCCTCAGAAGCTACCGGGATCTGCCCATCAGGTACGCCGAACTCGGCACTGTTTACCGCTACGAGCGCTCAGGCGTGCTTCACGGCCTCCTCCGCGTCCGCGGCTTTACTCAGGACGATGCCCATATCTTCATGGCGCCTGAGCAGATGGAAGCGGAAATAAAAGGGGTGCTTAACTTTACCCTTTACATATTACGGTCTTTCGGGTTTAATGAATTCGATATATATCTCAGCACAAGGCCCGACAAGTATGTGGGAGACCTTGCTGACTGGGCAAGGGCCGAGGCCGCCCTTGGCGGCGCCATGACCTCACTGGGTATAGACTACACAATAGACCCCGGTGAAGGTGTATTTTACGGCCCGAAGATTGACATCAAGATTAAAGATACCCTCGGAAGAAGCTGGCAATGCTCTACACTTCAGGTAGACTTCAACCTTCCCGAGCGTTTTAATGTTACATACAGAGACAATTCCGGAACGGATTCGCGTCCCATTATGCTTCACAGAGCCCTTATGGGCTCCCTTGAGCGCTTCATGGGTTGTCTTATAGAGCATTACGGCGGGGCATTCCCCCTCTGGCTCGCGCCTCTGCAGGTGCGTGTCCTTACCGTTACGGAGCGAAACGCCGAGTACGGCGCCTCTGTCCTTAAACTCCTCAAGGACGCCGGGTTAAGGGCCGACCTTGATGACAGAAGCGAAAAACTCGGCTTCAAGATACGCGAAGGCGAACTCGAAAAGATTCCATACCTTCTTGTCCTTGGAGACAGGGAAGAGGAAGAGCAGATAATAACGCCACGCGCAAAGGGCAAGGGCGTTCTTGAACCCATGAATATCCGTGACTTTCTGGATATGATAAAAAACGAAAATAAACCTCAAGGGGGTAAGTAGCTATAGCAAGGGATAGGACACGAACCAATGGTATGATTAAGGTCGCGCAGGTAAGGGTCGTTGATGTCGAAGGTAATCAACTGGGCATTATGCAGACCACAGAGGCGCTTGCCGTGGCCGAGAATTCCGGCCTTGATCTTGTTGAGGTAGCCCCGCAGGCCAAACCTCCTGTATGTCGTATTATGGATTACGGTAAATATAAGTACCAGATGAGTAAACGAGCCCGCGAGGCTCGAAAGAAACAGACCGTAATCAACATAAAAGAAATTAAGCTCAGGCCCAAGACTGACGAGCATGACTTTCTATTTAAAGAACGCAACGCCGAAAAGTTCCTTGTCTCCGGTGACAGAGTCAGGTTCTTTGTGTTTTTCAGGGGCAGGGAGATAGTACACAAGAATATCGGTGAAAAAATGCTCCAACGCCTTGCAGAAGACCTGAAAGAGGTCGGCACTGTTGAGGCATTGCCGAGAATGGAAGGCCGTAAGATGACCATGCTTCTTGCACCTAACCAGATAAAAGTTAAAAAATAATAGGGGAATTATAAGGGCGGATAAACTGGACTTTACGGGATAATGGGAATTGGGGGAATATGGAGCATCTGTGGGGTGGGGGAATATAGGGGTACGGGGAATTGCTGAATGTGGGGGGGGAAGACAGGGTGGTTTTGGGCGATGATGGGCATTATGATGGCAGATGACTGCTCAAGGGTTCTGTGTTAACGAAGCGAGAGCCGCTCTATTAAGAAGAAAATCGGGACAGACGCTCTTTTGCGTCTCCCTTTTGAATACAGACAAGACTAAGTGTATATTAAGAATAAAGAAGGTTCTTCGTAGAGTTTTGCTAAGGCTCTCTAGGACCATGGAAGGAGAAAGACATGCCGAAGATGAAGACAAACAGAGGGGCCGCAAAGAGGTTTAAGCTTACGGGAACAGGTAAGGTTAAACGTAAAAAATCCGGTCTTAGACACATACTGACGAGCAAATCAAACTCAACTAAAAGAAATCTCCGCAAGTCAGGACTTGTGGCTAAAGTTGACTCAAGGGCCGTTAAAAGGATGCTCTCCTGCGGATAATCGCGTAGAGGGGACTGGAGTTCGATATCTAATGTTCTCACGCATGATTCAATTGTAACCTATTAAAACAAAAGTAATTTTTAAGGAGTTTGTACGATGCCAAGGGTGAAAAGAAGTCTCAACGCACAGAAAAAAAGACGCAAGGTCATGAAGGCCGCCAAGGGCTACAGGGGCGGCAACGGCAACCTCTACCACATAGCCGCAGAGGCAGTGGAAAGGGGCCTTGTATATGCCTATCGTGACAGAAGGAATAAGAAGAGGGTTATGAGGCGCCTCTGGATAGCGAGAATTAACGCCGCCGCGAGAATTAACGGCATCTCCTACTCAAGGCTCATGAACGGTCTTACTGTCTCCGGCACCGGTCTTGACAGAAAAATTCTTGCCGATATCGCCGTTAGAGACCCTGAGGCCTTTACACGTATTGTCGAGTCCGCCAGGGCCGCGCTCGCTGTATAGACGGGTTCTTCCTGCCAGGCCGCATCGGTCACATTATTCAATATGCTCAATACCTTAGCCGCTTCATAATGAGGCGGCCTATTTCTGCCATGAAAAAAAATCTTGTAGATTTACGTACAGAGGCTCTTGACGCCGTAAAAGACGCCAAAACCCTCGATGGCCTCAATAACCTCCGTGTCAAGTATCTTGGCCGTAAAGGAGAGGTCTCGGCGCTCCTCAAGGGACTGGGCAAGTTAGACCCTACGGAGAGACGCGAGGCAGGTAAAGATATCAATATCGTAAAAAACACCCTTGACGAGGCCATAAAAGAACGCTTTACTGCCCT
>CAYYUX010000002.1:0-75061 GCA_964474975.1 uncultured Thermodesulfobacteriota bacterium | reverse complement strand
TTCTTGAGTGCGCGGGCGTAGCGCTTCGTGGTGTATTCATCATAGACAAGGCCGGTAATCTCCGCAGTTATACGGTAAATGATCTGCCTATAGGCAGAAATGTAGATGAAATTCTGCGAGTCATTGATGCCATCGAGTTCACAGAAAAGCACGGAGAGGTATGCCCTGCTAACTGGAAGAAAGGCGATGACTCCATGAAACCCACGCAGGATGGGCTTGAGACATACGCGAAGGCACACCTCTAAAATAGTTTCTACACGAGGTGTATGCTTCATTACAGACAAGTCCCTGAATGCGTGATTAAGTAGTCACATAAGGACGAGAAATAGGTTCTGAGCTTAAGCCTAAGCATTGGGGGGTGAGAGATGATACCTCGTAATACAGCAAGTGATATACGGGATTATGATAAGATAGACGAGGCCTTTTGCCTCATACCCCGTACCTCTGTCCCTGCGCGGCCCGTCCTTAAAAGACGCTCTTGCTCTGGAGGCCGAGTTAAGGCAAAGACCCGTGGCGCTCCCTCGACTAATGCCATAACAGGCTATTTTGCAAGTATCAAGGGCATAGGGCTACTTACAGCAGGTGATGAAAGGGCGCTTGCCGCGAGGATAGCCTCGGGAGACGCAGAGGCAAGAGACAAGATGATAGTCTCTAATCTTCGTCTTGTCATCAATATAGCGAAGAGGTTTACAGGCCGGGGACTGCCCCTGCAGGATCTCATTGAAGAGGGCAATATCGGACTCATTAAGGCCGTGGAGCGCTTCAGATCCGTAAAGGGATGCAGGTTCTCAACTTACGCCACGTATTGGATAAGGCAGTCTGTTGACAGGGCAATATCCAATCAGGCAAATACGGTGCGTCTGCCCATACATGTTACCAACGACCTTGCTAAAATTACGAGGGCAAGGCGTATGCTGAGAGCAGAGCTTCGTAGAGAGCCATTCTTGGCCGAGGTCTCCGAGAAGACGGGACTTAAGGAAAAGTATGTAAAAAAACTCGACAAGATAGTGCGAAAGACCTGTTCTCTTGACGCAACTATGCCGGGCGAGTTTGAACAGCCCCTCTTCGAGAGGATTGAAGATACAAACGCCGCTACGCCGATGGAGTTGATAGATGATGAAAAGAGGGCGTTGAAAGTCCGCGAATGGCTTGCCCTCCTTGAGACAAATGAGGCGGAAATTCTAAAACGCCGCTTCGGCATAGCAGGCAAAGATATAGAGACACTTGAAAAAATCGGCCTGAGGATGGGCGTAACGCGTGAGAGGGTACGGCAGATTGAGGTCAAGGCCCTTGTAAAGCTTAAAAAGATTATCGAAGATAATAATATGAGCTTAAGCGATATTGTTTAAATAAGTCCCTGCAGGCACTTAACCTTCTTCAACACAGAACCCGCCTAATTAAGTTCCTACCATATATATAGCCCCTCACCCTTTTGGGAGAGGGGCTATTTTCTCTTATCCTTACTCTGGACTTTTCGTCGTATCAGACTTTTTACCCCGGGGATTTCAGTCTCTCTCCCTTTCTGGTATAATCCACGGCATGCTATTATTTCTTCAAGATTAAGTGCCATGATGGAGAGTGATTTATGAAGGTTAAGAAAGGGGCGCCTGTCGTCTCCGGCCTGCGGGGGATTTCCATAGTCCTCGTAGAACCGCAGGGTCCTGCCAATATAGGAGCTGTTGCAAGGGCTATGTCTAACCACGGCCTGCGCAGGCTTTGCCTTGTAAACCCCTGCGAATATAATAACGACGAGTGCTTCAGCCGGGCCTGTAACGCAGGGAGCATTGTCCTTGAGGCGCGCGTCTTCGCCTCTTTAAAAGAATGCGTCTCTGAGTTCGGCTTTGTAATGGGAACAACAAGAAGGCTCGGTAAACAGAGGGAGCCGCTACTTGATGTCTCCTCTGCTGTTCCAATGATTATGGACATGAACGCGAGAAACGCCACGGCCATACTCTTCGGCAGGGAGGATAGAGGGCTTCTTAATACGGAGCTTGCCCTCTGCGACGCCTTTGTGGAGCTTCCGACTCATGAAGATTATCCATCGCTTAATCTCTCTCACGCCGTTTTTTTATTCACCCATTACCTCTACATGTCCACTCTCGCTGATGCGGAAAAGGTCGGCGGCGCGCGTGTCCTGCGCTCCGTCACCGCGGCCCCCCGTGATGAGACAGAGCGCATGTACGCACACATGGAAGAGACTCTCCGTGCCCTTGATTATGGTGATAAAGGCAAGGAGTTTCTCTTGCGGGCCATTATGCGCAACTTTAGAAAACTCTTTGGCAGAACGGCCTTGCTTGAAAAAGAGGTGAGCATGTTGCGCGGGATATTTTCGCAGATATTGATAAGGCTTGGACGTTAACCTGCCCTCTTTCATCCGATTCAGCCGCAGGAGTTAGCCCTTGACATACCGGTCTTTGTCGTGTAATAGTTAACTCAGTTTTGATTCTATTCGGAACTCCTTAATGGAGTATAGAGGGAATCCCGTGGTTCGCCTTGGTGCGGAGAATCGGGAACGGGCACGCCACTGTGAGCGGTGACGAAATCTCATTTACGTAGCCACTGACGCTTTTTTTATGAGCGTCGGGAAGGCGGGAGAGAGTAGGTCGAGCCGCGAGTCAGGATACCTTTCCGTATAGGACCGCGTCTTCTTCGGTGTCAAGAACGTGGGGGCTATAATACCAATTTCCCTCTTTTTTTAGAGGTAAAGGCCCTCCCTTCTTATCGAAGGGAGGGCCTTTTTTGTAGGGGCCGCCGGGCCCTCATCCCTTCGAGGCAGAGGCATGGCGGTTTTGCCTGATTGGGGAATAAAGCGCGGTTCACTGAATAAAAGATTTTTCCCAATCAGTACTGTCTCTCAAAAAATTAGAGCGCATAAAGTTCATCATTAAGAGAATAAAGGAGAGTTAATATGAAGGCAATTTTAGATGAGGGCGCACAGGCGGACCACGCCGTGCTTCTCCTTGGCCACGGCAGTAAAAGGGCAGAGGCAAATGAAATCCTCCGTGATACGGCAAAGGCACTCCATGAGCGGCATAGCTTCGGAGTCGTGGAGCCCGCCTTTTTACAGCTCGCCGAGCCGGATTTCCACGCGGCCCTTGAGGGGCTTCTTGAGAGGGGCTACAGGGACATTACCGTCATGCCCTATTTTCTTTACTGCGGCCTCCATGTGGTGCAGGACATACCCGGCGAGATGGACCTTGCGCGCAAGAAGTATCCGGACCTCAAGATGAGGATAACAAAGAACCTTGGCTTTCACGAAAATCTCCTCGATATAGTCGCCGAGAGGCTCACCGAGACCATCGGCGCGGGAGATGAGATAAACGCCTCTCCCGGGCTTGTTACGGGCCAGCATCCCATTGAGAGGGAGAGCTTCAGGATTATCGAGTCCGAGACGAATCTTGCGGCCTTTTCTCCCGTGGCCCGTGAGGTGGTAAAACGCGTCATACACGCAACGGCGGACTTTGAGTTCAAGGATATACTCTCATTCAGCCCCGGGGCCGTTGAGGCGGGTCTAAAGGCCATACAATCGGGGGGCGATATCATCACCGATGTAAGGATGGTGGAGTCGGGCATCTCAAAGGGGCGGCTGAGGCCTTTTGACGGCAACGTGCGTTGCTTCTCCGCAGACCCGGCCGTGGCCGTCGAGGCAAAAAAAACGGGCGCTACGAGAACGGCTACGGCGATGAAGATGGCGGCGCCTTTCATGGATGGCGGCATCATCGCCATAGGCAACGCCCCGACGGCCCTTAATGAGCTTCTTAGGCTCGTGGCCGCCGGCGAGGCGAGGCCCGCCCTTGTCGTAGGCGTGCCAGTTGGTTTTGTGGGAGCCGAAGAGGCAAAGGAGGCACTTATTAACTCTGGGCTTACCTATATCGCCTCTCGCGGGAGAAAAGGCGGCAGTTCCGTGGCCGTAGCCATTGTTAACGCCCTTATAATAGAGGCCGCGAAGGCCTCTGATTAGGTCTGAAACTTACTAAGCGAGGTCTGGGCCTCTTGCATATATCGATGGATATACTAAGCCCTGCTACGTCTCTTTTTACGGCTCTGCGGCACTCTGATGGTGCATCGGGGCGCGCAGGGCGGAGCTGGAGTTTAGCGCCGCGTGAGCGTCGTGTTTTTTTGTCTTATTTTAATGACAGGAGATTAAAAAAAGTGCTATTTAAGAGGATAATGCAATGGTCCTGGAGTGATGAGAGCTCTTATGAGGCAAACTGAAATATCTGGTAAAATCAGAAGGAGGGGTATATGAAGTCAATAAAATTTTATATCTTACTGGCATTGCCGGTCATAATTTTTCTTTTTCCTGTCTCCGCCTATGCGCATTCCGGAATAGGAGGGGGGGCGGGGTTCTTTAATGGCTTTAATCATCCCCTTAGCGGGATTGATCATATTCTGGCAATGGTTGCCGTTGGCATATGGGCCTCTCAGACCGGCGGTAAGGCCGTCCGTGCCGTGCCGGCTACTTTTGTCGGTATAATGCTAATAGGGTATATTCTGGGTATCTCCGGAGTTTCCATACCCTTTGTCGAAGCCGGTATACTTACTTCTGTTCTAATCCTTGGTCTTCTTATCGCGACGGCTGTGCGTCTGCCTTTGGCGGCGGGCATGACCATCGTGGGGTTGTTCGCCCTCTTTCATGGACATTCCCACGGTACCGAGATGCCATTTGCCCTATCGGGGCTTGCCTATGGAGCAGGGTTCGCGGTCTCTACGGCCCTTCTTCATCTGAGCGGTATTGTAACGGGTGGACTCCTGCAGAAGAAGGCCGACGCGAGGCTTATTCGCTATTCAGGGGCGGCTATCGCCGTAGCCGGGATTTTTTTGTTTTTTGTCTGAAGCCTTAAGGCCTTGACAGGCACGCAAGGCTACTGTACACTCGTTTTTAATTATTGGCCGCCCGCAAGGGCTTTAATAGGGAAGAACGGTGCAAATCCGTCGCGGACCCGCCGCTGTAACCGGGTACGAAAGCCGCAAAACGCCACTATCTGTAAGGATGGGAAGGCGCGGTGAGTAGGACGATCCGGAAGCCAGAAGACCTGCCAATATAATATTTGATTTTGTCTTATTCCCTTGTGGTGATGGGGGTAAGCACTGTTGCGGATGAAAAACGGCATCCCCGCATCTCTTCTCATGAGATGCGGGGTTTTTTTATCAGGTTTTCGGAAAGTCAGCGGGCAGGGCCTCTATTTTTGGCTATCTTTCTCTGAGCGGTGCTTTAGTTTAAGGTAAATACCGTCGAAGAGGTCATTGTTATAAGGTGTGTGACGCTTCGTTAGGAGAGGCCGTACCGCTTATGGAGTTCACTCCCTTCGGCATATGCTCCAAGAGGGCTCGGCCCCATCGGATGGTATGGAGCTATTGCGGGTGAAAGGCTTCTTTTACGAGTTAACCTCATACACGAATACGCGCACTGGCACGGTAAGGTTGTTCATAAACACAGCCATGGACCCTTCGCACCTCATGATGAACACTGAAAGCTTTTTAATTTTTATTTTCAGGAGATATGTGATGAGAAAAGGGATTGTATGTTTATCCATAGCCCTTGCGGTTTTGTTTATGTTTTGCTTTCCGGCACAGGCGGGCGCCTCGGAGGGTGAGCAGAGGATAAATGAGCTTGAAAGGAGGATAAAGACCCTTGAGGACAAGGACAAGAATAGGTCCAATAGCCGTGAGCGCTCTCACAGGCTCCATCCCGTGCACAGCAAGTCCGGAATTGAGATAACCGGCGGACTTACCTTTACATCTCAGGGCGTCGCCAATGTGAAGGGCCTTAAGAGGAGCGAGGCGGCTATCTCCGGGGACCTTGCCGTTGAGGGACCCATAGGGAAAAATGGCAGGGCCGTAATCGTCGTTGACTACCAGCGTGGACTCGGCGTAGAGGGACTCGGCCTTCTCTCCGCTCCCAACGGCAACCCTACGGGCATAAACGCCGATGTGGAATCTTTTAACGACCTTGGCGTAAATGTTACACAGCTCTATTATGAACACCATTTCTTCGGTAACAAGCTGGACATTGCCGTTGGTCAGCTTGATATTACGGGGTATTTTGATGCCAATAACTTTGCCAATGACGAGAGGACACAGTTTCTGGCCAATCTCTTTGTGAATAACCCCTCCATAGAGTTCGGGGGCTCTGATAATTTTTATTCGCCGGGCCTAACGTTAACCTTTTCACCGGCCAAGATACTTGATATAACTATAGGTGCCTTTGAGGGTGACGGTGATTACGCGAGGACCTTTGACAGCCCCTTTGTAATGGCGGAGATGGACTTCAAGCTGACCCTTGACGGCATGGACGGCAATTACAGGGTCTATTACTGGAACAGGCAGTCAAGGCCGAACTCAAACCTTGAGTTCTTAGCCGATACTACAAACAGCGATCTTACAAAGACGGTGAATCAGGGTTTTGGTATAAGCCTTGACCAATATGTAACAAAGCACCTCGGCCTCTGGCTGAGGGCGGGCGCACAGCGTGAGACAGTATCTCAGATGAAGGCTTTTCTCGGAGCAGGACTTTCTTCTACGGCATGGTTTTTGAGGCGCGCTCATGATACTATGGGCCTTGGCTACGGACTTAACTTTATAGGTAGGGATTATAAGGCGTTCAAGCGCAGTAGCGCCGGGGGCTTTGACGCAGGTAACGAGCATTACCTCGAGGCATATTACGATATTTTCCTTGGCGGCAGAGGGGGTGTGGGCTTGCATATGGCCCCTGATCTTCAGTATATTATCAATCGTGGAGGCGACAGAAGCACGACTGATGCCTTTGTCTACGGAATGAGACTTCAGGCGGATTTTTAAGGGGGCAAAGGGGGGGGAAGGGGACTGAGGGGGCGAAAGGGGCAAAGAGGACTGAGGGGGCGAAGGGAATCCTTGGGGGCAATGGGATGAGGGGACGAAGATTTATGGAGAGTAGGCGGCAGGCTCACTTATGCGCCTGGAAAACATACAACTAACAATAAAAGAGGAGGTAAGAAGATATGGAGAGGTTTTTCGAGAGAGACTTTGTTATGAATACCCTGCTTCCGGCCGCTGTGCTTCTGGCCGTGGCCTTTGCCATGATAGTAGTCGTATTCGGCATGGAAAATGTCGTGGCGGGCGTACATGATATGTTTCACGACTTCAGGCATACTATCGGCATGCCCTGTCACTGAGGCGGTCTAAGGCGGGTCAAGTAGAAAATGATTCAGGTGTTTTTTTGTAAAAGGAGGAAATATGAATGGTGGTTTTAGAACATGGAAAGACGGGCTGTTCCTCTGTCTGCTCTCAGGCGCGCTATGGGGCATGGTATCCCTCCTTGTAAATACATTTACAGGGGCCTTTACCCTTGAGGCGGGCGTGGTGCATGACCTTGTAACCTTTGCAATAGGCGGGGCCTTATTCGGCCTTGTTACTGGCGGTTTTCTGAGCGTGGCAGGGAGTTTCATGCCGAAATGGGGTCTTACCTTAAAGGCCGTGGCCGTCTCTGTTGTTATATGGTTTGCCCTTGACGGCGCTGGTTTTGTGCTTACCATAGTAAAGCCCATAAGGTATCACTTCGAGATAGAGCAGAGCCTTCAGGGGCTCTTTCTTGCGATAATACTCGGGCTTATCCTCGGTTCTTTATGGAAGATGGGGCTAAAGGCCTCAAAGGCCGAGGCCGTGGCGTAATTTTTTTGCAGGTGATATCGGAGTTTTCATCAGGAAAGATATTTGAAAGCTAACACAAAACTTAGAAGTGGTTTTACCACTGGTACAAGCGCCGCGGCCGGGGCAAAGGCGGCGGCGCTTTTGCTTTACGGGTTATGGCCGAAGGAGGCCCATGACAGTGGGGTGGTCTCTGTTACACTGCCTCGAGGCGGAGCGCTGAGGATAGATGTGAAGGGGCTTTCTCTTGCAAATGGCGTGGCCTCGGCAACTGTCATCAAAGACGCCGGCGACGATCCCGATGTAACCCATAAGGCCGAGATAACCACTACGGTAGAGTTTCTGGGCGATACCTCCGACGTCCCTCGTATCATAATAGAGGGCGGCACGGGCGTCGGGCGCATTACAAGGCCCGGCCTTAAGGCCCCTATCGGCGCCCCGGCCATAAACCCCATACCCCTTGAGATGATAAGGACGGCTGTCTCCGAGGTCGCCGCCGAGGCCGGCGTTATGCCGAATCTCCGTGTCGTTGTTACTGTGCCGAGAGGCGAGGTTCTTGCGAAAAAAACGATGAACGCCCGCCTCGGCATATTGGGCGGCATCTCTATCCTTGGCACATCGGGCATAGTTGAGCCCATGTCTTTGAGCGCTTATAAAGACTCCATCGCCTGCGCCGTGGATGTTGCCGTGGCATCGGGGTGCGTGGAGGTAGTCTTTTCCACGGGCAGGAGCAGTGAGAAGGTGGCTGAAGAGGGGCTGAACCTCTTGCCTCAGGCATTTATTACCACTGGCGACCACATGGGTTTTTCAATGAGGTGCGCCGGTAAGAAAGAAAAAATTACGAAAATTATCGTAGCCGGGCAGTTTGGAAAATTTACCAAACTCGCCTCGGGCTGGAGCGATACGCATTGTTCAAGGTCTTCCGTGGATAAGGAATTTATCGCCGAGGTTGCACGTGGAGAGGGTCTTGATGAACTGGTTGTAGAGAGGATATCCGCGGCCAATACGGCAAGAGAGATTTTTTTCATACTGAAAGACATGGGCGACGCTCTGGTCTTTAAGGCCATTACGGCTATGGTAGCAAAAAAATGCGCTGAGATGACAGGAGCCGACAAGGCCGTGCGGGCCATCCTTGTAGGGTACGAGGCCGATGTGATCTCTGTCTGCGAGGGGTAGTTTTTTCATTAGTAAGAGGCAGGTTTTATTCCATGATATATGTAATCGGCATCGGTATTGAAGGGGCAGGGGGGCTCGGGGAAAAGGCCCTTAAAATTATTCGCAGATCAGGGGTCATCGCAGGCGGCAGGCGTCACCTTGACGGTCTCTCGGAAGTTGACGGGGTAGAGGGAAAGAGGTTTTGTATAACCTCGGATCTACCGGCCCTTGAGGCCTCCATAAGTGGTTTTATAAGAGAAAATAAGAGGTCTACTGTCGCTGTCCTTGCAACGGGAGACCCTCTTCTTTACGGCATAGGTAATTATATTATCCGTAAATTTGGCAAGGCGAGCGTTCGGGTTATCCCCGGCGTGAGTGTTATTCACGAGGCCTTTGCCCGCATTAAAGAGAGCTCTGCCGGGCTGAAGGTCCTTAGCCTTCACGGCAGGAAGGCGGATTTTACGGATCTCGCGCGGGTAATTTCCTCTAACCAATCGGTTGCCCTCTTTACGGATAGTCATAATAGGCCTGATTGTCTTGCCGCCGGGCTTATGGCTACGGGGCTGACTGGCGTAAAGGTATATGTCTGCGAGGCCATTGGTTATGCAGACGAGAGGGTGGTTAGCGGGAGTCTGAAGAAAATAGCGAAGGAAGAATTTTCTCATCCCCTCTCTGTAATGATATTTTTCGGTAACTCCGAGCCATCGGCGTCCCTTAATAATAACGCCATAGGCCTTGATGACGACCTCTTCAGGCATTCAGCCAATATGATTACCAAGTCTGAGATAAGGGCAGTATCCTTATCAAAACTCGCCCCGCCTCAAAGGGGAGTTATTTGGGATGTCGGTTCATGCACAGGCTCCGTAGCCATTGAGGCGGCGCGCCTTAGCCCCGGGGCTAAGGTATACGCCGTTGAGAAAAACAAAAAAAGGGCCCTTGATATAAGAGAAAACATCTCTCGCTTCAAGGTGAATAACGTGGAGGTTATAGTGGGAGAGGCCCCTTTCTGCATGAAGGCTTTACCTGCTCCGTCCGCCGTTTTCATCGGCGGCGGCGGGGCCGGGATTGTGAAGATATTGGCTTACGTCTTAAAGAGGATAAGACCCGGCGGGGCTATAGTCGTGAACGCCGTGACCATGGAGACGGCCTCGCGAGCCCTGGAGTTTTTCAAAAAAGAGGGGCTTAAGAGGGAGTTCGTTCAGCTGAATCTCGCGCGAGGTAAAGAGGTAGCGGGTCTGAATATCCTCTCGGCCTGCAACCCGGTATTTATTTTAAAGGGGGTGAAGGGGTGATGGCGGCAACTTTTTTTGGCGTGGGCGTAGGCCCCGGGGACGCGGAGCTTCTTACCTTGAAGGCCCTGCGGGTTATCGGCGAATGTCCCGTTATAGCCGTGCCCGTCTCGGCGAGGCGCGGCGGCGGCGAGGGGACCATCGCCCTTGAGATAATAAAAAAGGCCCTTCCCGGCCTTGAGGATAAGGAGATACTGCGCCTCACTTTTCCCATGACAAAAGACGGGGCCGTCCTTAAAAAGAGCCGGCAGACAGCCGCCGAGGAGGTGGCTGTGAGGCTTGCCGAGGGTCGTGACGTATCTTTCCTAACCCTTGGCGACCCCATGCTGTACTCGACCTTCGCTTTTCTCATACCCCTTGTCTCCTCCCTTGTGCCGGGCGTGGATGTGCAGGTAGTGCCTGGGGTGACATCGGTCTCTGCCGTAGCCGCGAGGGCGGCTCTGCCCCTTGTGCAGGCTGATGAAAAGTTACTTATAGCGCCGGCCTTTTATAGCCTTGGGGACCTTGAGCGCTGGGTGGAGGACTTTGAGACAGTGGTCCTCATGAAGGTAAAGAGCAGGCTGGGCGAGCTGAAGGATTTTGTATTAAAACATGAAAAAGGTGATAAAAATAAAGTCAGCGCCCTCTTTGTGGAGAGGGCCGGGTGGCCGGGACGGGAGATTATTAAGGACCTTAAGGATGTTGACGATACCTCAGGGGCCGGTTATCTTTCCATGGTGATATTAAAAAAAGACGGCGGAGTTTCTTGAAGCGGGATTGATATTGATATGGAAGAGAAAGTGAAAATTTTTTTCGTGGGCGCAGGCCCCGGAGACGCAGAGCTTCTTACTGTAAAGGGCATGAGGCTCCTTGAAAAAGCCGATATTGTCGTCTACGCCGGTTCTCTTGTAAAGGAGAGTCTCCTCACTTATTGCAGGGGTGATGTTGCCGTATATAACAGCGCCTCCATGAACCTCGGTGAGATTACGGCGGTTATGATAGAGGGTGCGAAAGCAGGGAAACTGGTCGTGCGGCTCCATACGGGGGATACGGCCTTTTATAGCGCCATGCGTGAGCAGGCGGCTATTCTTGAGGACGCGGGCCTTGCCTATACCGTTGTCCCAGGTGTTAGCTCCGCCTCAGGCGCGGCGGCGAGCATTGCGCGGGAGCTTACTGTGCCGGGGCTTACGCAGACAGTTATCTTTACGAGGATGAAAGGCAGAACACCTGTGCCGGAAAAAGAGGCCCTCCGTCTTCTTGCCTCCCATGGGGCGACAATGTGTATCTTTTTAAGCGTAGCCATGATAGACGATGTTGTCAGCGAACTTGGCGAGGGCGGGTATGCCGTTGATACGCCCGTGGCTGTTGTCTACAGGGCAACCTGGCCTGATGAGAAGGTCGTACAGGGCAGTATCTCTAATATCGCAGAAAAGGTAAAAGATGCCGGGATATCAAAGCACGCCATGATCATCGTAGGCTCTGCCGCGGGAGGCCTTCATTATGGCGAGCAGTCTCGCCTCTATGACGCGGCCTTCAGTCACGGGTGCAGGGACATATGAATCTTATACTTACATTTATCTATATGGGTTTTGTTTTTATCGTATCCGTCATCAAAGTTTCCGGCGGAGCCGACCCCTTCCCGGGCTTTGATAAGGTTGCTCATTTTACCATATACGGCCTTATGGGTATTTTGTGGGCAAGGGTGTTTTTTAGCGAAAGGTCTTCGAGGTTGATGATGACCCCGCGAAGGGTTATAATCAAGACCCTTGCCGTAACTTTTTTTTACGGTCTTTTTATCGAATTTGTTCAAGGGTTCTTACCGGCAAGGGATGCGTCTTTTTTCGACGCCCTTGCCAACGGAGCAGGCGGAGTCGTAGGGGCATCCGTATATTGTCTCCTAAAGAGATATATTAGTAGGAGTTGACGGGGAGGACGAGGGCTATGATACTTGAAGAGATGACCATGGAGGAGTTCAAGGCCGGGCTTCTGAAGACAAAGACCCTGGCCCTGCCCTACGGAACCCTTGAGGCCCATGGCAGACACCTGCCTCTTGATACGGATACCATTACCATCTGCCGTGTCCTCGAAGAGGCGGCGAAAGAGAGGGATTTTTTTATCGCCCCGCCTATCCATTATGGCGTATGCACCTCAACGGGACAGCACCCCGGGAGCATGGGTATTACGCCGCCTACGCTGAGGCGCATTACTACGGACATAGTCACCGATGCCTTTAATAGAGGTCTGAAAAATATACTGCTCATCTCCGGGCACGCCGGAGGGGCGCACATGGCGGCCATAAAAGAAGCGGCTGAGGTCCTTGCCGCCGAGACGACGGGGCTGACCATCGCGGCCCTCTCAATATACGATGTTGTCTGGGACGAACTCGAAGAACTTGCCGAGACAGAGAATGATTCCCATGCAGGCGAGATGGAGACCTCCATTATCCTGCACCTTGCCCCGAGGCTCGTAAAGGGCCGCTCCGTTGAAGAATACCCCTCTTTAACAAAACCCATCATCGTAGCGGACAAAGTTAGCATGTGGCCCGGGGCTGTTTGGGGTAATCCCGCGAAGGCTACGGCCGAAAAGGGCCGTTTATTGTTTACGGCAATGGTGCGGTCAACACTTGAGATCTTAAAAAAGATGGAAGAGGCAGGCTCATAATCTTCTTCTCTTAATCCCCATGAAAAAAATCGCCGGAGTAAAGGACAGGGTAGCGATTATTCCCATCACAGAGAAGGGCTACGAGCTGGCCCTCGGCCTCGGCTCTCTTGCGGGCAAGGTAACTGTTTACCGCCCCGAGGAGGTTCGGGACGGCAGGCTCAAGGGTCTTGTCCGCGAGGCCTTCGACACTTCGCGGGCCATTGTATTCGTCGGAGCATCGGGCATAGCCGTAAGGTCAATAGCGCCTCTCTTGCAGGGTAAAGACAAAGACCCCGCCGTGGTGGTAATGGACGAGAAGGCACGGTTTGTCATTAGCCTCCTCTCGGGGCACCTTGGCGGGGCCAACCGTCTTGCCGAAGAGATAGCGGCCATACTGAAGGCGACTCCCGTGGTGACTACGGCGACGGATGTAAATAATCTGCCATGTATCGAAGACGTGGCAGTAAGGTTTAACCTCGTCATACAAAATGTACAGTCGATAAAGGCCCTTAACTCCGCTATACTCTCAGGAGGGCCTCTTCTCATACTCGATAAAAATCAGGAGAGGCTCGGCGCGATTAAGGCCTTTTTTAATGAACGGGTAAAGGGGCTGTTTTCTCTTGGCCGCTCTTGCTCTGATGGAGGGGCCTTAGGCGCGTGCGCCATTGTATCATCGCGGTTGGAAGTGAGCCTTCCCGATAGGCTCTCTGACCGTACGCTCATCTTTAGGCCGAGGGAATTCGTCGTAGGTATCGGGTGCAGGCGCGGTACAAGCGCGGTTGAGATAGAGGCCGCTGTCGACGGCGTATTCCGCGGGTGTGGGGTTTCACCTTTATGTATAAAAAATCTTTCAACTATTGATATCAAGGGCAACGAGAAGGGGCTACTTGAGTTCGTGAAATCAAGGGGACTTGAGCTTCAATTATTTACGGCAGAGGAACTGAACACAAGGGCGGGCAAGGGTTCCGCATTTGTCCTGGCCGCAACAGGCGCAAGGGCCGTATCAGAGCCCGCCGCCCTTATCTCTTCGGGAGCTGATAAATTATGGATACAAAAACAAAAGACCGCCCGCGTAACTGTAGCGGTGGCAAGGGTCTCTTATACGTCGTAGGTATCGGCCCCGGCGCATTGACGGAGCTTACGGAGCGCGCGCGAACCGCGCTCAATGAGTCCGAGTGTATCGTGGGATATACGAGATACGTGGAGCTTGTCGCACCGCTTACGGAAGGTAAGGAGATTTTTTCTACGGCCATGACAGGAGAAGTTGCGCGCTGTGAAAAGGCCATAGAACTCGTTGCCTCAGGCCGTACTACGGCCATAGTCTCATCAGGGGACGCGGGTATATACGGCATGGCGGGGCTCGCCCTTGAGATATTATCTTCAGGCGGCGGCCCGACACTTGCCGATATTACAGTAGAGGTCATACCCGGGGTTCCGGCATTTGTCAGCGCCGCATCTATTCTCGGCGCCCCTCTCATGCACGACTTTGCCTCTATTTCCCTCTCTGATATACTTACGCCCTGGGAGCTTATAGAGCGGAGGGTAAGGGCCGCTGTAGAGGCCGACTTTGTAATCGCCCTCTATAACCCGCGAAGCTCAAAGCGAAAGGCCGGGCTTGTAAAGGCTGTTGAGGTTATGCTTGAGGTAAAGGACGCGGCAACCCCTGTGGGTATCGTCAAAAACGCCACAAGAGACGGCGAAGAGGTGATGCTTACTACTCTCGGCAGGCTTCATGAGTTTTTTGAGCGTATTGATATGCTTACCATTATCATCATCGGCAACGCATCTACCTTTACAAGGGATGGGGTGATGATTACGCCGAGAGGGTATAAGGGGATATAAAAGACTTTCCGCTTTCTTTTGGAAAAACGAAAGCTTGGCAAAGAAAACCAATATGGGCAAAGGGTTATAATCATTAAATAAACCCTTTTCGCCCGGCGTAGCTTTTGGAAAAACGAAAGCTTGGCAAAGAAAACCAATTTGGGGCAGGGATAGCCGCTATTGAGAAATGTCCCCTGTCTCACAGATAAGCCTCCGGGATTAACCACGGGCATAAGGGAGTAATAGTGAGAGTTCAGAGCAATAAAAAGGCCGCGAGGCCCCTCGTGGCCATTGTCGGCAGGGCCAATGTAGGTAAATCCACGCTCTTTAACAGGATATTGGGCAGGAAAAAGGCCATTGTAGCCGACCTGTCCGGCGTGACCCGCGACCTTAACTACGCCGATATCGAAGACGCCGAGCGCCCCTTTACCGTAGTGGATACGGGCGGCTTTGAGGTGGCGCCCGAGGGCATTATGAATGACGTGCGCCTGCAGGCCCGCCTTGCCATCGAGGAGGCCGATGTCATTATTTTTCTCATGGACGGCACCGACGGGCTCTGCCACGGAGATAGAGAGATAGCCTCTATGCTGAGAAAATCGGCAAAACCCGTTATCTATGTAGTCAACAAGATAGACTCGCCCTCACGAGAGGCGCTTATGGCTGATTTTTACTCCCTCGGGGCCTCGCCTCTTATAGGGATAAGCTCTGAGCATGGTCTTAATATCCCCCCGCTAATGGACGCCCTTGCAGAGGCCCTGCCTCCCTCTCCCGAAGAATGCGATGATATCAAGCGGACGGCCCTTGCCCTGGTGGGCAGGCCGAATGTGGGAAAATCATCTATCCTTAACCGTCTCATCGGGCGTGAGCGTTCCATTGTCTCCGATATGGCCGGCACTACGCGCGACTCCATTGATACTCCCGTAAGTCTCGATGGCCGCGATTACCTTTTTATTGATACGGCGGGCATACGAAAAAAACACAAGGTCAGTCTTACAGTAGAGTCTTTCTGCGTCATCGATGCAATAAGGAGCATGGAGCGCTCTGATGTCGCCATCATTGTCCTTGACGGCAAGGCAGGGCTGAAGACTCAGGACGAGCGCATAGCCGGGATTATTGAAGACAGGAAAAAACCCTGTGTTATAGTGGTGAATAAATGGGATATAGTAAAAAAAGACACCCATACCATGACGCTTATGGAAGAGAATATAAGAGAGCGCCTCGCCTTTATCTATTACGCCCCTGTTGTCTTTGTATCGGCCCTTACGGGACAGAGGATTGAGAGGATATTGCCTGCCGTAGATGGCGTCCTTGAGGAGTCAGGGAAGAAGATACCCACCTCGCGCCTTGTTAAGACTCTGCGTGAAGTAACGTCTGCCCACAGACCGCCTCTCTACAGAGGAAAAATCGTAAAGTTTTATTATGCCACGCAATTTGGTCTAAATCCTCCGTCCTTTATTATATTTGTGAATAGGCCCGCAGGTCTTACGGATTCCTATAAACGCTACCTTACAAAGGGCCTGCGGGCCGGTCTCGGCCTTACAAGAGTCCCCTTGAGGCTTGTCTTCAGAGAGAGGCGTTAACCATGGCGCACAGGAAGGTCTTTATAGTCCTTCGCGACGGCGTATCCATCTTTTCGGAAAAAAGCTGTATCCAGCGCGCCGCGGCCATCTCCTTCTATGCCTTTTTTTCTCTTATCCCCATGATGTTTCTCATTACCTTTGCCCTTGGCCTTATCATGGGCAGAAAGGGAGAGATGCTCAACGAGGTCATAAAGACGGCGCGAATAACCCTGCCGTATATCAGCGACAGCGTCATCTTACAGCTGAGAGGCATTGTGGAGCATGGCAGGACCTTCCGGTGGTTCAGCATCGTGGCGCTAATATTCTCCTCGGAGCTTGTCCTTAACGCCATAGCCGACGCCCTCTCGGCCATATTCGAGATAGGGGGGAGGTACGGCTTTTTCAGAAAGAGGATAACAAATATCTTTGTCATCCTCCTTGCCATCTTCGCTGTATTTATCTCCATACTTGTAACAGCGGGAATGGGTCTCATCGAGGACATGATATTGAACGTCATCGGCCAGAGCGCCGCCGGATACCTCATAAACGGCATTACGTTGAAATATATCTTCCCCTTTGTCCTCGTCGTATTCGCCGTCACTATTGTCTTCAAGATATTCTCAGGTCCCGATCTTAACACCCGCTACGCCTTCTACGGCAGTATTATCTTCTCTTTTATATGGGAGATGGCGAAGCAGGGTTTCGCCCTCTATCTCAGATATTTCCCTACTTATAACCGCTTATACGGCTCCCTTGGCACCATAATGATACTGCTTCTCTGGATGTTCTTTACCGCCGCTATATTTCTATTCAGTGCGTCTATCGCCAGGGCCGCCTTTATTGACAGGAATTTTTAAGCAGGCCTCTTCCTGAACACAGGGCGTAAGTCCTCCCGGACAATAAATTTTTTATTGTAAAAAAGCACGATATGTGAAATAATTTAATATTACAATAGGCAACTGTCCCTAAACCTCATGGCTTCTATCACGCAAAGGAATATACGATGAACCGTTTATATAAAAATATAGCCTTATGGCTTATTATAATTGCCACTGTGGTGCTTGTCTTCAATTTTATGAATTACAAAAAAGCGCCCCTCGACACAGTAAGTTTCAGCGATTTTATCAAGGACGTTGAGACAGGCCGTGTCATGGAAGTGACCATACAGGGTAGCGACATTAAAGGCAAGCTTGTTGACGGCAAGACATTCAAGTCTTACTCGCCCTCCTATCCGGAGCTTGTGGATAAATTGCGGGCCAACAACGTGAGGATAACTGCCGAGCCCGTTGTCGACACCCCGTCATGGGGTACTATCTTCGTATCGTGGTTTCCCATGGTCCTGCTCATAGGTGTATGGATATTCTTCATGCGTCAGATGCAGTCCGGCGGAGGCAAGGCCATGAGTTTTGGAAAATCACGGGCCAAGCTCCTCATGGAAGATCAGCACAAGGTTACCTTCAAGGACGTGGCCGGCATTGAAGAGGCAAAACAGGAGGTTGAGGAGATAATAGACTTTCTGAGGGACCCGAAAAAATTCACCCGCCTCGGCGGCAGAATACCAAAGGGCGTGCTTCTTGTCGGCTCCCCTGGAACGGGTAAGACCCTCCTCGCAAGGGCCATAGCCGGAGAGGCGGGAGTTCCCTTCTATTCCATATCAGGTAGCGACTTTGTGGAGATGTTCGTTGGAGTCGGCGCCTCAAGGGTAAGAGACCTCTTTGTGCAGGGCAAGAAAAACGCGCCCTGTCTTATCTTCATAGACGAGATTGACGCAGTTGGAAGACACCGCGGCGCCGGGCTCGGCGGCGGTCATGATGAGCGTGAGCAGACCCTTAATCAGCTCCTTGTAGAGATGGACGGCTTCGAGAGCAATGAGGGCGTAATTATCATCGCGGCTACAAACCGTCCCGATGTCCTCGATCCGGCCCTTCTTCGTCCCGGAAGGTTCGACCGTAACGTCCTCGTGCCGAAACCCGACCTTAACGGCAGGGAAAAGATACTTAAAGTTCACTCCGTAAAGACGCCCCTTGCCGATGATGTTGCCCTTGGAGTAATTGCAAGAGGCACGCCTGGCTTCTCCGGGGCGGACCTTGCCAACCTCGTTAACGAGGCGGCGTTGCTTGCGGCGCGGCGCGGCAAGGACATCCTTGAGATGACTGAGTTCGACGACGCCAAGGATAAGCTCCTCATGGGCAGTGAGCGCAGGAGCATGATCATCAGCGATGAAGAGAAAAAAAATACGGCCTTTCATGAGGCCGGCCATACCCTTGTGGCCATGCTTATCCCCGGCACGGACCCCATACACAAGGTATCCATAATACCAAGGGGCATGGCCCTTGGGCTTACGCAACAGCTCCCCGTAGACGAGAGGCACACCTACAGCAAGGATTATCTTGTTAATAAAATAGCCGTTCTCATGGGCGGTCGCGCCGCCGAGGAGCTCGTCCTTGATCACCAGACCACGGGCGCGGGCAATGACATTGAGCGCGCAACAGAGATAGCCAGAAAGATGGTTTGCGAGTGGGGCATGAGCGCAGAGATAGGTCCCATTACCCTTGGTAAAAAAGAAGAACATGTCTTTCTTGGCAAAGAGATATCTCAGTCCCGTGATTTTGGCGATGGTATGGCCGATATCGTCGACGGTGAGGTGAAAAAAATCATAAATGCCAATTACGAGCGTGCCAAGGAGATACTTACCACTAACTCAGATACTCTTAACTCTCTTGCCACTGCGCTCCTTGAGCGTGAGACTCTTGATAAGACCGAGTTGGACGAGATTGTCTTTGGAGAGGTAAGTGAAAAGCCGATGCGCAGGGAAACCAATGAGAATGAGCATAGCTCCGATGGAGTGAAGACAAAGAAAGACGGTTCTGAGAAGCCCCGTGATAAGAAAAAGAAACACGGCGATACGCCCGGCAGACTGGGCTTCGCCGTAGACTAAGGGCCTGATAAGGGGCCAAGTGAAGGGGGAAAGTAAAAGGGGACTAAGGGGCTATGATGTGCGGAGGGGATAAGGGCGGGTCTAAGGGGCTAAATAGGGTGGTGCGGCAGGTGGGGCTAAGGCTAAAAGGGCAGGGGGGGCTTAAGGGAGTAATGGCCGTAAGGGACGATCGGCTCTTGCCGGTAAGCGCCGGAAAAAGTTTTTTTATAGGCTTATTTACAAGGAGGGTCCCTCTCCGGGTATCCTCTTTATGCAGATGATTTCATAATGTCTTCTCACGTAGTCCGTTGAGAGGGTTATATTCAACCTGTCTACAATGACCTTCAATTACATTTCCGTTACACAAGAGAGTTGCATGAGGCAATTGCCGGACGTGGAGGCAGGAGAGGATACTTTGCGGAGTTTGTTGCCCTTGTTACGTGGCCGGTGCATATATGTCTTGTAACAACGGCCTGATACATGGTGATGATGGCGTCTTTAGCCCTGCAGGGAGCAGGACTATTATCATGGGCATCCTCAATATCACCCCTGATTCATTCTACGACGGGGGCCGGTTCATGGAACCTTCGGTGGCCATGGACAGGGCTCTTGAGATGCTTGACGATGGAGCCGACTGGATTGACGTCGGCGGCGAAAGCACCCGGCCCGGCTCAAGTCCCGTAACCATTCAAGAAGAATCAGATAGAATAATCCCCACTGTAAAGGCCCTTGCGTCTCTGGGCATGACCGTCTCCGTTGATACTACGAAGGCAGATATCGCCGATAGGGCTCTCGGGGAGGGAGCCCGTATAATCAATGATATAAGCGCCTTTTCTCTTGACCCGTCCATGGCCTCTGTCTGCGCCCGTCACAAGGCCTTTTGCGTGCTTATGCACATGAGAGGCGCACCGGGGACCATGCAGTTGAATACGGGGTATGACGATATAGTGGGCGAGGTATACGCCTATCTTGAAGATCGTCTTGCTTATGCCATTAGTGAAGGCGTAGATAGAGAGAAGATTGTCCTTGACCCGGGCATTGGTTTTGGAAAGTCAGCAGAGGGCAATGCAGAGCTGATACGAAACATTGAGGTCTTTAAAAAGCTCGGCAGGCCCGTCCTTCTCGGTGCCTCCCGCAAGAGCTTTATCGGAGCCCTGACCCGTGATGCCGCGGCGGACCGCTTGCCGGGCTCTTTAGGCGTAGCTGTTATAGCCGCCATGAAGGGTGTGGACATACTCAGGGTCCATGATGTGAAAGAAACAAGGCAGGCCCTGATTCTCGCCGAGGCCATAAGAGGGCCGCGGGCGGACTCCCCTATTTGCCGCTGAAAGAGAGTCTTGTTATGGATTTGTCTGTATTGCGCCTTAATGCCTTATTTATCCTGTAATACTGCTCGATATGGTGTTTTTCATTAAAAGCCCGGAGCGTTAGTACTGAAGATGTATCTCTCTATAGAAAATTTTAAGACATTTATCTCCGCGTTGGACATACTCATCGTCGCTGTCTTCATATACTGGCTTATCCTTATAGTGCGGCGCACGAGGGCGGAGAGGATGCTATGGGGCCTCGGTGTGGTCATTATAGCCTACTTCGTATCTCTGCGCGCCGAGCTCGTTACCCTGCACTGGATACTGAGTAACTTTCTGGGCTCTATTATCATCTTTATCATCGTAGTCTTTCAGCAGGACATAAGAAGAGCCCTGACGCAGATGGGGCGTCCATTTATCGCCCGAGAGATGAAAAAAACCGCCGGAAGCCTTATAGACGAGGTAGTGGACGCTGTTATCGCCATGTCCGGCAAGAGGACGGGATGCCTTATTGTCTTTGAGCGCTCTGTGAACCTGGTGGAAATAGTGGGCGGCGGTATAGAGCTTGATTCCGCCGTAAAAAAAGAACTCCTTATATCCATCTTCAATACAAAGTCTCCCATGCACGACGGGGCCGTTATTATAAAGGGCTCGAGGATCTTCAAGGCCGGAGGCATCCTGCCGCTGAGCAAGAGCGAGATAACACGCTCCGTCGGCACCCGTCACAGGGCGGCCCTCGGCATAGCCGAGGAGACGGATGCCCTTGCCCTCGTTGTATCGGAGCAGACAGGCGAGATTGCCGTAGCCGTAGATTCAAGGCTGAATATGAGTTTGAAATCAGAAGAACTGGTGGAGTCCCTTACGGCGATACTTCCTGAGTCATCGGGGGACCTTAAGACCAGACTTAATATGATATTACCCTGGAAGATGAGGACATGAAAGGCTGGCTTACGCATAATCTCGGACTAAAAGTCATCTCCCTTGTTCTGGCCACGGGACTCTGGTTCTTTGTGGCGGGACAGAGTACCGTTGAGGTCGGCTTTTTTGTGCCGCTGGGCTTTTCAAACATACCTGAAGATATGGTTATGACATCGGCCCCCACGGGTGAGATAGCCGTGAGGGTTAGGGGGCCGAAGCTCGTAATAAATAACCTTACGCCCTCTAAGATTACTGTAGGACTTGATCTCTCCGGGGCAGGCGAGGGGCTTAACAAATACCGTATTGAGGCTGACCATATAGCCGTGCCTACGGGGGTTACCGTAACAGGTGTAAAACCTAACTCTGTAAGGGTACGTCTCGCGAAGATAATTCGAAGGATAGTTATTGTAAAGGCGAGGCTGAGAGGTGTGCCTCCGAGGGGTTACAAGGTCACAGATGTTTCCATAACCCCGCAGTCAGTAGAGGCGGCAGGGCTTAAGAAAAATATACTCAATATAAGGCATTTTGTTACAAAGCCCATTGATGTAAGGGGTCTTCGGGAATCAAAGGTTTTCAAGGTGGGTCTCGATCTTGGCAGAAAAGAACTGCGCTCCGTAACCCCTGATACGATAAGGGTTTCCGTCACTATAGAAAAGACTGTAAAGAAAGGGCCCAAAAAGACTCCGAGGAAGAAAAAGCGCTGATAAAACCAATATATTTATAATAGAAAGGTAGATGGATAAGATATGAAAAAAAGACTCTTTGGAACAGACGGCGTAAGGGGAGTGGCGAATATTGAGCCCATGACGGCGGAGATGGCCTTACAGCTTGGGCGCGCCATAGCCTATGTCTTCAAGGGTGAGAATCGGCGCCATAAGATAGTCGTAGGAAAAGATACGAGGCTCTCAGGTTATATGCTTGAGAGCGCCATGGTGGCCGGTATCTGCTCCATGGGCGTAGACGCCCTCATCGTCGGCCCCCTTCCCACGCCCGGTATCGCCTTTATTACTACAAGCATGCGCGCCGACGCCGGTGTTGTCATATCGGCCTCCCATAACCCCTACCAGGATAACGGCATAAAGTTTTTTTCCCGAAATGGTTTCAAACTTCCCGATAAGGTCGAGCTTGATATAGAGAGTTTTATCCTTGATGACCATGATCCCAGCCACAGGCCCACGGCGAGCGCCCTTGGCAAGGCCTACCGTGTGAGTGACGCCATAGGCAGGTACATAGTTTTTGCCAAAAATGCCTTTCCCGACGAGCTTACCCTTGATGGCATAAAGATAGTCGTGGACTGCGCCAACGGAGCTACCTACAAGGTGGCCCCTACGATATTTTCAGAGCTTGGAGCGGATATCATCCCTATCGGTGTAAAGCCCGACGGCGAGAATATAAACGACGACTGCGGCTCCATGTGTACCGATAATGTCTCACGCGTAGTCAGGGAGACGGGCGCCAACATAGGCATAGCCCTTGACGGCGATGGAGACCGCTGTATCATGGTGGACGAGGTCGGAGCGGTTATTGACGGCGACCATATCATGGCCATGCTCGCCCTTGCGAGGCTCAGGGAAGGCAACTTGCGAAGAGATACCCTTGTGGCAACTATTATGAGCAATTCAGGCCTTGACGAGGCAATGCTCTCTGCCGGGGCCAGAGTGGTGAGGACAGGCGTTGGCGACAGGTACGTTGTCGAGGAGATGGTTAAGGGCGGTTATAACCTCGGCGGCGAGCAGTCGGGCCATATTATTTTTCTTGACCATACCACCACGGGAGACGGTATTATAACTGCCCTGCAGGTCGTGAAGGCCATGGTCAAGGAAGGCAGGCCGCTATCGGAACTCGCCCGGTGCATGAAGTCATTTCCCCAGGTGCTTCGTAACGTGAAGGTGCGGGAGAAGAGAAATCTCGATGATATTCCCGGTCTGCAGGCGGCGTTGAAAGCCGTTGAGGATAAATTAAAGGGCGGCGGCAGGGCATTTATCCGATATTCGGGCACAGAGGCCCTTGCGAGGATTACCATAGAGGGTGAGGACGAGGTAGAGATAAAGGCTATGTCCGAAGAGCTTGCAGACATACTTATTAAAGAATTGGGGGAGCATTGATGTCAAGACTATCCGTTAATGTAGACCACGTTGCGACCGTCAGGCAGGCCCGTCTCGATAAGTCTCCCGACCCTGTGACTGCGGCCCTAATGGCCGAGCTTGCAGGCGCCGACGGCATTACCATGCATCTGCGCGAGGACAGGCGTCATATTCAGGACAGGGACCTCACCATTGTCAGAAAGACCTTGAAGACAGAGCTTAACCTTGAGATGGCGGCAACAGATGAGATGGAGAAAATCGCCCTTGAGATAAAACCGGATATGGTTACCCTGGTGCCGGAAAACAGACAGGAGCTTACCACAGAGGGAGGACTTGATCTCAAGTCGAATAAAGACCATCTTAAGGGTTTTGTCGCAACGCTTCAGGATGCGGGCATCCCTGTTAATCTCTTTATAAATCCCGACCCTGAGAGCATACGTGACAGCCACAGGATAGGCGCGGCAGGCGTGGAGATACACACGGGGAGCTACGCCAATGCCCTGGGCGCCGCGGCCGCCGGTGCGGAGCTTAAGAGGATAGCCGACGCTATCGCTCTCGCGGGAAAGCTTGGCATGAAGAGACACGCTGGCCACGGCCTTGATTATTATAATGTGCAGGCCGTTGCGGCCCTTGGCGGCGTAGATGAGTTCGCCATTGGCTTTAGCATCATCGCGCGGAGCATATACACGGGCATCACTGATGCCGTAAGGCAGATGAAGGCCCTTGTCTCTCCGGGCATATAGGGTGGTCTCTATGCGTAGCTTTACGGGGTAAACAACGTTATTTTTCAATAGGGTTAAAATGACGTTTTTGCTTCAAAAAAGGTATTTTTAGGCTAAAACAGGCTAAAATTAGACAAATTGGCTATATTTAGTGATAGAGGGTCTTGGCATAGAAATAGTGGAGGTGGCCCGTTTCAAGAGGGCCATGAATAGATGGGGGGCCTCTTTTTTGAGGAGGCTCTTTACAGAGGGCGAGTTGCAGTATTGCCTTGCCAGACGTTATCCTGAAATTCATCTCTCAGCCCGTTTTGCCGCAAAGATTGGTTTTTTAAAGGCCTTCGGCGGATTCATGCCCTGCAGGGATATTGAAGTTGTAAGGGATAAGAAGGGCAGGCCCTCCATTAGGGTTTGTTCCTGCGGACTAAAGGCCTTGAAGGTGAGTCTGACTATCTCTCATACAGCTGAGACGTCCATGGCCCTTGTATTATTGGAGAGCGAATAATGAAAGTTGTAGACGCGGCCGCTATGCGGGCCATGGACGGACGTGCCGTAGCGGATTATGCAATGAAGGGTCTTCAGCTCATGGAGAACGCAGGGCGGGCCGTTGCCGAGGCCGTCCTGGATGAGCTTGCCGATATGAACTGCGGGCCAGGGCGCGTGGCCATTATCTGCGGCAAGGGCAATAACGGCGGCGATGGATTTGTCGTTGCCCGTCATCTTCTTAACGCCGGAGTCGAGGTGCGCCTCTATTGCCTCGCGAGGCTCAGTGAGTATAAAGGCGACAGCCGTGTAAATATGCGTTGCTGGCAGAAGATGGGCGGCGGGATTAAGGGCATTTTCAGCGGAGATGATATTAAAAAAGCCGTCTCTCCTTTGAGGCACGCGGGTATCATAGTTGACGCCCTCCTCGGCACGGGTATCACCGGCGGCGCGCGCGGCCTTTACGGCGAGGCCATTGAGTTGATAAATACCATGAAGGCAAGGGTGATTTCCATAGACGTGCCCTCGGGGCTAAACGCCTCGACAGGTGCCGTAGAAGGCCACGTTGTACGGGCCGACCTTACCGTCACCATGGCCCTGCCTAAACTTGGCTTTTTCCTTCCTCCCGGCGCTGGATTTACAGGAGAGGTAGAGGTTGCCGATATCGGCATGCCCATATCAATACTTCATGACGAGGCCCTTGGGTGTAATCTCATAAGAGAGGGTTTTGTAAGTTCACTGCTAACTCCGAGGCCGCGTGCTTCGCACAAGGGGGCCTGCGGTCACGTGGCTCTACTCGGCGGCTCTACGGGAAAGTCAGGCGCGCCCTATATGGCGGCCATGGCGGCCATGAAGTCAGGGGCAGGTCTTGTCACCATGGGGCTTCCCGCAGGCCTTAATAAAATTATGGAGGCCAAGACCACAGAGGTAATGACATGGCCTCTGCCGGAGACAGAAAAAGGAACCCTTGGAAAAGGGGCCTTCGGGGAGATAAAAAAACTTCTAAAGGGTAAGTCCGTCTTTGTCGCGGGGCCGGGCCTTGGCGAGTCAGGGGAGATTAAGGCCATTCTGAAAAAAATCTTAAAGGATTCAGCTTTGCCTATGGTCATGGACGCAGATGCCCTTAATAACATGGCAGGTTCTCTTGATTCCATCGCAGAGGCGAGCGCTGTAGATATTGTCCTTACCCCTCACCCCGGCGAGGCAGGGAGGCTCCTTGGCCTTGGCGCAGTGGATATACAGGCCGACCGTATTGGTTCGGCCACTGAAATTGCTAAAAAAACAGGCGCTGTCGTTGTCCTCAAGGGGGCCAATACCCTTGTCGCCTCTCCATGTGGAGAGATATATATAAATAATACGGGTGGGCCCGCGCTTGCCTCTGCAGGCACGGGAGACGTCCTTGCCGGTATGATAGGGGGCCTCATGGGCCAGGGCCTTAGCGGTCTTCATTCAGCGATTGCCGCCGTTTACGTTCACGGCCTATGCGGCGACGTCATCGGCGATAGGCTCGGCGGAAGCAGGGGGCTGATCTCAACAGAGCTTCTTTCTGAGATACCCCTGATCCTCAACTCCCTCACGGGCGCTTAATCGGGCCGTGGAAAGAGGGGCTAAGAAGACATTTGTTACTAACTCTCCCGAGGAGACGGAGCGTCTTGGCGAAGGTCTTGCCGAGGGGCTGAAATCTGGTGATATCATCGGCCTTGTCGGAGAGCTTGGCGGCGGCAAGACATGTTTTGTCCGCGGACTCGCAAGGGGGCTCGGGCTAATCTGTCATGTAAAGAGCCCTTCGTTTAATCTCATGAATATCTACGAAGCGGGCAAGTCTGGCGGAAGGGACGAGGGGGCTGAGAGCGGCGGAAGGTTGAGCGGTGAGGGAAAAAAAACACCTATCTATCATATTGACCTCTACAGGCTTCGCGGCGAAGACGATTTTTTTGAGGCCGGTCTTGAAGAATATATTTACTCCGAGGGTATCTCTGTAATAGAATGGGCCGATAAGTTTCCGGGTTTTCTTGAGAGGTGCGCCCTTGTGGTGAGCTTTGCCTATATAAGCGAGAGGCAGAGGAAGATTACTGTGGAGCGTAAGCGCTCTGCGTATGGTGATGCGGTCTGCGGGGGTTTTGAGGAATAGAAAATTTTTTTGTAATAGAGAGGGTATTGGATGAAAGAATTTAATCTTGTAGTCATAGGCGGCGGCCCCGGCGGTTATGTGGCGGCCATACGAGGCGCTCAGCTTGGCGGCAAAGTCGCCCTTATAGAAAAAGACAGCCTTGGAGGCACCTGCCTGAACCGGGGCTGTATACCTACGAAGGCCCTTTATTACTCGGCCCTGCGGATAAAGGCCGTGAAAGAGGCGGCAGAGTTCGGCGTGGATACAGGAACGGTAAAATTCAACATGGCCCGCGCCGTAGAACGAAAAGATGGTATTGTCGATAAACTCGTAGGCGGTGTGGCGGGACTCCTTAAGGGGAATAAAGTCGAGGTCTTTAAGGGCAGGGGGTTTATAGAAGGGGCCGGTAAGGTGAGGGTAATGGACGAAAGCGGTGAGGCCGAGACCATCTCAGCCGATGCCGTCATCATCGCCACGGGCTCGGAGCCCGCCCTTATACCGGCATTTAATATAGACGGTAAGAACGTCATAACCTCCACAGAGGCCCTTAACCTTACAGAGGTCCCCGAGAGCATGCTCATCATCGGCGGCGGCGTAATGGGCTGTGAGTTCGCTACGATTTTTTCGGCCTTCGGCACGGACTGCATCGTCGTGGAACTCCTTGACAGTATACTCGCAACAGAAGATCGCATGGTCTCGCGCCTTATTGCCAAGGGTTTTAAGACTGGCGGCGTTACCGTAATGGCCGGCGTACAGGTAGAGGACGTTACCGTTGCCGGTGAAAAAAGGGTAAAGACCACTCTGAAAGACGGCAGGACATTTATTACGGAGAAGGTCCTTGTCTCTATCGGCAGGGCCTTTAACTCCACGGGGCTTGGACTTGACGAGGCCGGTATAGAGGTTGAGAGGGGCAGGATCGTTGTGGATGAGAGGCTTGAGACAACGGTTAAGGGAGTTTACGCCATAGGAGATGTGACGGGGAAGATGCTCCTTGCCCATGTGGCCTCGACTCAGGGGGAGATAGCCGCGGCCAATGCCCTTGGCAAAGACCTTAAAATGGATTACTCTGTCATACCTTACGGAATTTTCACAGACCCTGAGATAGCGAGCGTGGGGTTGAAGGAAAGCGATGCAAAAGAGCGGGGTATTGATGTGAGCGTTGGGAGGTTTCCATACGCCGCGAGTGGCAAGGCCATGGGCATGGGAGAGACCGAGGGCTTTGTTCAGCTACTCGCAGATAAAGGCACGGACGTTGTCCTCGGCGCCTCAATAGTCGGGGGCCATGCCACGGATATTATCTCTGAGGTTGCCTTGGCCGTAAAGGCGGGGCTGAAGGTAAAGGATATAATGGAGACGGTGCATGCCCATCCAACCCTGCCGGAGCTTGTCCTTGAGGCCGCAGGTGATGCGCATGGCGAGGCCATTCATAAAATGGGAAGAAAAAAGAGATAGGTTTTTATCTTGTCTATTATCGTTCAGAAATACGGCGGCACTTCCGTTGGCACCCTTGAAAGGATTCGAAGAGTCGCGGAGCGTGTGGCCGGAGCTGTGGCCGAGGGTAACTCTATTGTCGTAGTCGTAAGCGCCATGTCGGGCGAGACTAACAGGCTTATCGAGCTTGCTTCGGGGGCCGCCCCAAACCCCGTTGGCCGTGAGTACGATGTAATCGTATCAAGCGGCGAGCAGGTCTCTGCGGGGCTCCTTGCCATGACCCTGCAGGAGATGGGCCGGCCGGCAGTCTCGCTCCTTGCCCATCAGATACCTATAATTACTGATGATGAGCACGGCTCTGCGCGTATAAAGGATATAGATGTTGGTAATATAGTAAAGAGACTCGATGAGGGGCTTGTAGTCGTGGTGCCGGGTTTTCAGGGGGTTACCCCCGAGGGGGATGTTGCCACCCTCGGCAGGGGCGGCTCCGATACTACGGCCGTTGCCCTTGCGGCGGCCTTGAAGGCAGAGGTATGCGAGATATATACGGACGTGGAAGGTGTTTTTACTACAGACCCGGGGCTATGCTCTGAGGCGAGAAAATTGAAAAAAATATCCTATGACGAGATGCTGGAGATGGCGAGCCTCGGCGCGAAGGTCCTGCAGACAAGGTCTGTGGAGTTTGCGAGAAAATATTCTATACCCGTACTCGTAAGGTCTTCTTTTACAGAGGCAGAGGGTACGCTTGTGACAGGGGAGGATGAGGAGATGGAAAAGGTTGTGGTTTCAGGCATTACCTATGAGAGAGACGAGGCAAAGATATCCGTCCTCGGTGTCCCCGATAGGCCCGGCATAGCCGCGCGTATCTTCAAACCCCTTACAGACGCCGGTATCAACGTGGATATGATAGTTCAGAACGTAGGCAGGGACGCCTCGACGGACCTTACCTTTACTGTATCGGAAAGTGACTTTGACGAGGCCGTAGCCATTACGGGAGAGACGGCAAAGGATATAGAGGCCCGTGATGTCGTAGGCGATCGCGATATTTCCAAGGTCTCTATAGTAGGGGCCGGGATGAAGAGTCACGCAGGTATCGCCTCAAAGACCTTTACCGTCCTTGCAGATGAGGGCATAAATATAGAGATGATATCCACCTCGGAGATAAAGATATCCTGCGTCGTGGACTCAAAATACATGGAGCTTGCCGTAAGGGTTCTGCATAAGGCCTTTGGTCTTGCCGAAGAGTCCGCTGTAGGCGGATAATAGCGGCCCTTTATCGAGGCCGCGGAAGAAGTGAGATGGGAAATAATAATAAAAAAATAATACTCTACGATACGACGCTTCGTGATGGTACGCAGGCCGAAGAGGTAGCCTTTTCCGTCGAGGATAAGGTGCGCGTGGCGCTTCGCCTTGATGAGCTTGGCGTGGATTACATCGAGGGCGGATGGCCGGGCTCCAACCCCCGTGATATTGAGTTTTTTAATGCCATGGAGGGGCAAAAGCTCGTCAACTCCACACTCGTGAGCTTCGGCTCCACAAGGCGTGCGCGTGTAAAGGTAGCCGATGACGTCAACGTAAAAAACCTCTTGCGGGCAGGAGCCCCTGTTGTGACCATCTTCGGTAAATCGTGGAAGATGCACGTCCAGAAGGCCTTGAGGGTCACACTTGCCGAGAACCTTGATATGATAGGAGAGACGGTATCTTATCTTAAAAAGAGAAAAGATAAGGTCTTTTTTGATGCCGAACACTTCTTTGACGGCTTCAAGGCCGATGCTAAATACGCCATGAAGTCCATAAAGACGGCGTGCGAGGCGGGTGCGGATTACATTGTTTTATGCGACACCAACGGCGGAACTCTGCCCTTTGAGGTGGCCGTGATAGTGGCCCATGTGAGGGAAGAGTTATCAGCCCCGCTCGGCATTCATGCCCATAACGACTCTGATACTGCCGTTGGAAACAGCCTTTGTGCCGTCATGGAGGGAGCGACTATGGTGCAGGGTACGATAAACGGCTTTGGAGAGAGGTGCGGCAACGCCGACCTCTGTTCCATAATACCTGCCCTGAAGTTAAAGATGGGCTGGGATTGCCTTGGTGACGAGAGACTCGCGAAGCTCCGTGAGACATCAAGGTTTGTATACGAGATAGCCAATATATCGCAGAAAAAACATCAGCCCTATGTGGGACAGAGCGCCTTTGCCCATAAGGCGGGCATGCACGTGAGCGCCGTGCTTAGAAACTCTCTCACCTATGAGCATATTGTGCCGGAAAGCGTTGGAAACCACCAGCGGGTACTTGTCTCGGACCTATCGGGCAGGTCCAATATCGTGAGCAAGGCCGAAGAGCTCGGTCTTGACGTAAAGAGCGATTCGCAGGTCATAAAAGACGTCCTCGAAAATTTAAAAATTCTTGAGAACGAGGGTTTTCAGTACGAGGGCGCCGAGGCCTCCTTCGAGCTACTTGTGCAGAAGGCCTTGAAAAAAAAGAAGAGATACTTTAAGCTCCACGGCTTCAGGGTCCTTGACGAGAAGAGGTCAGCCGACAGGATACCTCACGCCGAGGCCACCATAAAACTCGAGGTCGACGGCGTAGTCGAGCATACAGCCGCCGAGGGTACGGGGCCTGTTAACGCCCTTGATATGGCCCTTAGAAAGGCCCTTGAGAGGTTTTATCCGGGGCTCAAAGACGTAAGGCTCATAGACTTCAAGGTGCGTGTCCTCGCCGGCATGCAGGGAACAGCGGCCAAGGTACGCGTTCTTGTGGAGTCCGGCGACGGCATTGACAAGTGGGGCACCGTCGGAGTCTCGGAGAACGTCATCGAGGCCTCGTGGCAGGCCCTTGTGGACAGCCTCGAGTACAAGCTCTATAAAGATAAGAAAAAAAGAGGTAAAGGCGGGCGGAGAAGCCGTCCATGAAAAAAGAAAGGGATAAGAGGTACACGGCCTTTTTAGCTCTTGCCGTTATTTTAATCCTTGCCTTTATCATATATAATCACGGTCACGTTGCCGAGCCCTGGAGCAGGCCGCCTGCAGGAGATGTAGAACCTTTTCCAGGTTTTCCCGTGGATATAAACAGAGCCAACGTCCCGACCCTGATGATTCTTCCCGGTGTGGGTCCGAAGATGGCAGAGGCTATCATTGCCGAGAGGAAGAAAAGAGGGGGGTTTTCTTCCATCAATGACATAGGTAAGGTAAGGGGCATAGGGAAAGAGAAGTTAAAGGCCCTGAAGGATTTTATAATTATAAAAAAAGCTGTAAAGAAGGGCAAGTTAATGGGCTGATGTCGTCGGGCTTGGTATTGTAGGCAGGCTACAGAAGCGGGGCGGAGAAGCCTGTAAAAAAAAATAAGAGAGGATGAAAAGTTTTGATAGAAAGATATTCTACGCCGGAGATGGCAGGGCTGTGGGGTCAGGAGAAAAAGTTTGAAAAATGGCTTGATGTTGAGCTTGCCGCCTGTAAGGCGTGGGCGAGGCTCGGTAAAATTTCCGCTACAGACCTCAAGAAGATTACGAAAAAGGCCTCTTTTAATGTGGCCCGTATAGACGAGATAGAAAAGAGCGTTAAGCACGACGTCATCGCCTTTCTTACATCTGTCTCCGAGTCCCTTGGGCCGGAATCGCGTTTTGTTCACATGGGGCTAACTTCATCAGATGTCCTTGATACGGCCTTTGCCCTGCAACTTCGAGAGGCGGCGGGCATTATCATCTCTCGCGTAAAGGCCCTACGGACGGTTTTGAAGAGACGAGCCTTACAGCACAAAGAGACGGTGATGATGGGCCGTTCTCACGGCATACACGCAGAGCCTACTACTATGGGGCTGAAATTTGCCATGTGGTATGATGAGATGGGGCGTAATTTAGAGCGTATGGAATCTGCCCGTGCGGTTATCTCTTACGGTAAGATATCAGGCGCCGTTGGTACCTTTTCAAGCGTTGATCCGCGTGTTGAAAAATACGCCCTTAAGAGTTTGGGGTTAAAGGCAGAGCCTGTCTCGACGCAGGTGGTTCAGCGTGACCGCCACGCCGAGTTTTTTTCCTCCCTCGCCATACTTTCAGCCTCCATGGAGAAGATAGCCGTGGAGATAAGGCACCTTCAGAGGACAGAGGTTCTTGAGGCCGAGGAGCCCTTTACAAAGGGGCAGAAAGGCTCTTCCGCCATGCCGCACAAGCGTAACCCCATACTCTCAGAGAACCTTACGGGGCTTGCTCGCCTTGTGCGCGGCTACGCCGGGACCTCTCTTGAGAACGTCGCTCTCTGGCACGAGCGCGACATCAGCCATTCTTCTGTGGAACGTGTAATAGGGCCTGACGCCACGACCCTTGTTGACTTCATGCTCCTAAGGATTACAGGGCTTCTAAAGGGCCTTGTTATATATCCGAAGAACATGATGCGCAACATGGAGCGCTCTCATGGCCTTGTATTCTCGCAGAGGGTGCTACTTAAACTCACCGGAAAAGGCCTTACGCGCGAGGCGGCCTACGCCCTTGTGCAGGGTAATGCCATGAAAGTATGGAAAGGCGGCGCGGGAGGGGTGGACTTTAAGACCATACTACTGAAGGACGAGGTAGTCGGCAACTCCCTTACGCCTGAAGAGATTGAGTCCTGCTTTGATATCGCCCCGTATATAAAGAATGTCTCCTATATATTCAAGCGGGTCTTTGGACGGGCCTGATATTAAGGTTTAAAATAAAGAGAGGTATTTTGTCGCCATGAAAAAACTTGATAAGTTATACGAGGGAAAGGCAAAGATACTTTACGCCACAGATGACCCCGGGCTTCTGGTGCAGTATTTCAAAGACGATGCCACGGCCTTTAATGGTGAGAAAAAAGGGACCATCGTTAATAAAGGCGTGATGAACAATGCCATCTCCACAAGGATATTTCACTATCTTGAGGAGCGCGGCATAAAGACCCATTTTGTATCAAAACCCTCTGACAGGGAGATGGTGGTGCGAAGGCTTGAGATAATCCCCCTTGAGGTTGTCATGCGTAACGTCACGGCGGGCTCTCTTGCCAGGCGCTTGGGTGTTGACGAGGGCATGGCCCTTGAGAAGACTGTATTTGAGCTTTATTACAAGGATGACGACCTTGGAGACCCCATGATAAACGGTTATCACGTAGCGGCCTTCGGGCTTTGTACGGCAGAAGAGCTTAAGGAGATAAAGGATAGGGCCTTCTCGGTAAATGAGTATCTGAAGGAGTTCTTCGCCGACCGCGGCATTACCCTTGTGGACTTTAAGCTTGAGTTTGGAAGAATGGAAGACGGTACGATCCTCCTTGCCGACGAGATAACCCCTGACGGGTGCAGGCTATGGAACAGCGAGACAGGCGAAAAGATGGATAAAGACAGGTTCAGGCGGGACCTCGGCTCCGTGGAGGAGGCCTACGAAGAGGTCCTTGAAAAGGTGATGTCATGAAGGTAAGGGTATATGTTACGTTAAAAAAAGGTGTCCTCGACCCCCAGGGCAGGGCTGTGCTCGGCGCTCTTAAATCCATGGATTTTGACGAAGTCACTGATGTGAGAATAGGCAAATTCATGGAGTTGGAGATGGAGGATGGCCACGGCGGTGATGAGGAAAAGCGAATCGCCGAGATGTGTGATAAGCTCCTCGCCAACCCTGTTATTGAGGATTACAGGATAGAGCGCGATTAAGGCTTTTTTGTATAATCTCTGATTAAGGGGTTTTTTTATGAAGTTCGCAATTATCGTATTTCCGGGCTCCAACTGCGACCATGACTGCTACTATGTCTTGAAGCACGTCATGGGCCAGGACGCGGAGTATGTCTGGCACAGGACCGCTGAGCTGAAGGGCTTTGACTGCGTAGTCCTGCCCGGGGGTTTTTCATACGGCGATTATCTACGCACGGGCTCCATCGCGCGTTTTTCGCCCATAATGGCCGAGGTGGTGAGGTTTGCCCGCAGCGGCGGCCTTGTCCTCGGTATATGCAATGGTTTTCAGATACTTACAGAGGCGGGGCTCCTTCCGGGAGCGCTGATGAAAAACAGTGGACTGAAGTTTATCTGTTCTTCCGTGAGCCTCAGGTTGGAAAATTGCTCTACGAGTTTTACTTCCGGATATGAAGAAGGCGAGGTCATCTCTTTACCGATTGCACACGGAGATGGGAATTTTTTTCTTGAGGGAGAGGAGCTTGAGGCACTGACAGAGAGGGGCGGCGTTGTCTTCAGGTACTCAACCTCTGACGGCGAGGTCTCACCTGAGTCCAACCCCAACGGCTCAGTGGGTAATATTGCCGGTATCATAAACGAGGGCGGAAATGTCCTCGGCATGATGCCTCACCCTGAGAGGGCGAGCGAGGAAATACTCGGCGGAGCCGATGGCCGTAGGCTTTTTCAATCCATTATCGAGAGTTTTGCGCTGAACCTGTCTTAAAGGGAGTTTGATGCATGATAGAGAATAGTAAGCTCAGAACAGAGCTTGAGGCTGGAAGGTTTGCTATTACGGCTGAGATATGTCCTCCGCGGGGAACGGACACGGCGGCCTTTATGGAGAAGGCCCGCCTTATTAAAGATACGATAGTTGCCGCCAATGTGACTGATAGCCAGCGGGCTGTTATGAGGCTAAGCTCTCTTGCCTGCTCCGTGTTACTACTTAAAGAGGGCATAGAGCCTGTATTCCAGATGACCTGCAGGGATAGAAATCGTATAGGCATTCAGTCAGATCTTCTTGGCGCATGGGTCCTTGGAGTAAAAAATATCCTTGCCCTCTCAGGCGACCATGTGAGCGCCGGAGACCACAGGGGTGCTAAGGCTGTATTTGACCTTGATTC
The DNA here is from genome assembly GCA_964474975.1 of uncultured Thermodesulfobacteriota bacterium. Taxonomy (GTDB): domain Bacteria; phylum Desulfobacterota; class GWC2-55-46; order GWC2-55-46; family JADFVP01; genus JAJRZX01. The sequence goes on along the minus strand of CAYYUX010000002.1, from coordinate 40,238 downwards.
CGTTCAGCTTGTTGATACCCTAAGGGGCTTGAACGAGGGGAAAAACTTGAATGGCAAGGAGCTTCGGGGAGGCACGGGGTTTTATACCGGCGCTGTAGTCGCCCCGGAGGCAACGCCATGGGAGCCCGAGGAGATAAAGTTCGGCAAGAAAATAAGAGCCGGAGCAAGGTTTTTTCAGACTCAGGCCATATATGACATGGAGAGGTTCAAGAGATTTTTTGACGAAGCAATCTCTGAATTTCCCGAGGTTAAGATACTTGGCGGTATACTTCTCCTTAAATCCGCTAAGATGGCGGAATTTCTTAACAAAAACGTCCCCGGCGTGAATGTTCCCGATAAATACATAGAAGAGCTTAATGACGCGCCCGACCAGCTGCAGAAGGGCATTGAGATAGCCTCAAGACAGGTGCGAGAGCTTAAGAAGTTCTGCCACGGAGCCCATATCATGGCCATAGGGCAGGAGAGAAGCGTAATTCCAATCGTCGAAGGGGCAGGATAGGGCTCTAATTCCAGGGCATAAGGCGCGCCCGAAGACCGGGCATTTTTCAGGAGCGCGGGCGTTCAGGGGCCGGAGCCGCTATGCCATATGATCCATTGTGTCCTTAAAATGCTCTAAAAAATCCTCTCCATGTAGGGGACGCAATATTATCCATTTTTTCTTCTTGTCAATACATATCTCCACCTCAGACCCGGGGATAAGCTCAAGCTCAATAAGGAATTCTTCCGGCAGCGAGACGCCCTCGGCGCCTTTTCCAATACTTATTATCTTTCTCTTCACAGGTATCCTCCTTTTAAGCTCTCCATTCCCGGTGATTTTTCTCCATACTTCATATATTAAGTTCCTGATTATTTGTCGTCAAGTAATTTCGGACTAATCTTGTGACACACGTCACACCTCCACTAATTATCTCTGTGCTAATATTAAGAAGTATTGACAGACGGCAATATTTGTAATATAAAGTGAGGAAGGGGCTAGGAAATGTCCGGAGGTGATAGGGCCAGGATGGCGCAAAAGAACCAGCGAGGCATGTTCGCCACAAAACAGCTACAGCTTTCAATCGCTGTAATTGCTGTTGTGACGCTTCTTGGCGGGACTCTCCTTCAGGCCGCCTCTCAATGGGTAGTACTGCATTACGACCTTGGTCCTGTTTTTTACGGCCTTGTCCTCATCGCCGGTTACATCGCTCTTCTTCTCTTGTTATGCTCTGTTTTCGTATATAAACTCGTCGGCCCCTTCAGGCGGCTCGAAAATGAGATGAAGCTTATCTCTTCAGGTGATCTTACGCGTAGGCTCTCTGTGAGGCGCGGTGATGACCTTCACATAAGGCGTTTTGTAGTAAATTTAAACTCACTGCTTGGAAACTTCGAAGATATGAGCAGAAAGTATAATAAGCTCCATAATGTCGTTGATACAAAATTTATAGACATTAATGAAGGCCTTTCAAGGGATATCCATGATGATGGTATTGCCGGAAAAGAGATAAATATGCTTCAGGAAGAGATACATATCATGAGAGAAAAATGGTAATATAGCCTCGCTGTCCCTAATATATATATCTTCCTCCCAGTTTCGCCCCGACCGCATTGCAACAACGTCATCTCCGGGGTTTTTTTATAGATGCAAAGCCGATATCCGGCCAAGCCGTTTTTTTAATAATACTCCATTAAATGGTATGCCTTGACCTCTTTTCTGCATTTACGAGTTTATCTTTTTTTTACCATCACTCTCACACTTATTTTTTTTCAAATCACCCTTAAGAATCTCCATGCCGGAGAAGAGCCGGAGGGCAGAGCCGTCTCTGTAAAGTATGTAATCGACGGAGATACCATAGTCATAAACAGTGGCGAGCATCTGCGTTATATCGGTATGGATACGCCTGAACGTGGAGAGGATTTCTTCAAAGAGGCGAGAGATGTGAATAAGTCTCTTCTGAAGGCCGGGCGAGTTGAGGTGGTGGAGTGCAGGGGCGAGAAAAAAGACAAGTACGGCAGGACTCTGGTATGGGTCTATGCCGGTGGCAAACTTGTAAACGCGGAGCTTCTTTCCCGCGGGCTTGCTCGTCCGCTTATTATACCGCCCTGCGGCCTTGAGAAAAGGGCGCTTTTGGAGAGGCTTGCCTGGCAGGCGAGGAGTTCGGCAAAGGGGATCTGGAGAGCTGAGGGCGGAGAGGATAAGGCTCTTGTAGTGGCTCCCGGGGAAGCGGAAAGGCATATTGGCGAGTTTGTGAGAGTAAAAGGGACTGTCAGGGATATTAAGCATAGAGGCCGGGTTGTTTTTGTGGAGTTTGGCGCCGGTGATGCCGCTAATTTTAAGGCGGTTATTTTTAAAGACGCCCGTAAGTCTTTTAAAAATGCAGGTATTGAGCCCTCGAGCTTTGCCGGTCACGAATTATCAATTACAGGGGTAGTGCGCCGCTATAAGGGCAGAGCAGAGGTAATACTGGTAGACCCGAGGCAGGTGCACCTTTACCGTGAGCCCTGATCTGGCCGGGATAATATAAAAAACCTTGACTTACAGGTGCGTAATATAGTATTAAAATAGTTTACTTTTACTGAAATTTTATTCCCGGGTAGCTCAGCTGGCAGAGCAGGTGACTGTTAATCACCCTGTCGGGGGTTCGAATCCCTCCCCGGGAGCCAATCAGAACTCTCAGCAAAATTCAGGTCAGATGGTTTTGCTGAGTTAATCATTGATGGGTCTATGGGCGGTAATTCCCATAGATCCATCTTTATATTTCCCCTTCTTTCGCGCCTTCGCGTTCCTTCATCTTCCTCGAAGTAGACCACCTTCTTGATGAGAAGGTGCATTAGGTCGAACTTTTCCTCCTGCGTGAGGTGCTCAAAGACGTCTCTGAATACTTTGAAGTTTTCCCTTACGATGTCAGCGTTTATTAACTTGCTCTCAAGTGTTTTTGCCTTCGGCAAAAACCAATTGAGAAGCATCGGTTCAAGTGGCTTATAGAAGGGGACAAGCTCATGGAGATTAGGAGCGCCGGAGCTAAGCTGGCTGATGGACGGCCTTGGTATGATTCGGCCTAAAGGCACGAGCCTCCAAGAGCCATAATACTTTGGCATAAGGTCTATAGTAGCCAAAAGAGCAGTAAAACCAGGAGTTTTATCTTGTAATACTATGTGATTATGTTAAAATTTTTTTTATTAGGCTACCATATCCGACCTTCCCGATGATAAAGATTCCTTGAAGGAAGTCATAGGTTATCAATCGTTATTTTTTTACTATCTGGTAAGCTGTGTGACATTAATGACAGGCAAAGCACTGTTGTCTCACCCATTACCTGGTCGAGTTGATTGCCGCTAAAAATGCCTATAGCGAGTTGAAGGATTATTTTACTGCCCTATTTGAGCTTTCCTGAAATGAGGCAAGTATAATGTATGAACTTAAGACCGCCAAGGAAACCCTGCGGATATCGGCGGATACTATCCTTCTGAAGAGGAAACGGTTGTAAATGCTATGCGTCACAGTGCCAACTTCAGCATAATGCTCTACTAAATGTGGTAGATGGCGTGGGCGAGAAAAGAACACGAGGGGGTGTGAATAAGAGGAACGGAGCTACGCTCTCTGTCCATCTTATCTGATTTTATCTTCCTTTAAACGCCGTTTTTTCCGCGCCGGAGCGTAGAGGCATGACATCCATTATTTATATTACCTGCTATCGGATAATTTTTTCATGAAATTAAAGCCGCTCTCAGATGAGGATAGGGATAAGACAAAAAAACTGTTGTGGGCGGCGGTTGTAGTTGTTGCCCTCATTGCCTCTTTTATGATGGTGAGCGATCGTCTGTTTTTTATATTCGGCTTTGATACACCGAATTATATTCTTCTCGCCAAGTCAATAGCCCTTGGCCACGGTTATAGCGATATAAACGTTCCCGGCATTCCATCTCAGACACAGTATCCCCCCGGTCTTCCGCTCCTTCTGGCTCCTGTCATCTATCTTTTTGGATACAATTTAATGTGGATACGCCTCATTATAATATTTTTTGGCGTCTTATCCATATATGCAACAAAGAGGGTCTTTGAAAGTGAAGGCTATAAGTTCATGGGCATTATTATTGCCCTTTTGACACTTGGCAATTTTTATTTTATATCTTTTACAAGGGAGATATTGAGCGAAGTTCCATATATGTTTTTTTCCCTCCTCGCAATTTTCTTTTTCGATAAATATTACGCCGACAATTCAAGGCGGGCTTATCTCAGGCTTTTCGCGGTAATGCTTGTCGTATCATACTTTACAAAAATGATTGGTGTAACGCTTTATGCCGCGGTCTTGGCAGCGCTTGCATCAAGGGGCTTTAAAGAAAAATGGCGCGGCAATTTGCCGCTTAAAAAGTTCGTTATTTTCGCCGTGCTTGCCATTACGCCTTTTCTATTGTTAATGCTTAGAAACACCCTCTTGTCATCGGGCGGCAATACATACCAGTCGATATTTTTCAATGCAAATTATTACAATGCTGATAGCGGCTATGCAAACCTGTTCAGCCTTTTTGCCCGTATAAAAGGTAATTTGGGCATATATCTCCTTTTGCCCTCAAGGATGTTGTTTGTCTACCCGGGCCTTGGGGGGATCTCTTCCATTATTTTAAATGTCTTATACTATATAATTTTCGCGTTGATACTATATGGCATACTTCACGAGCTTTACAGGGCCAGAGGCATAAAGGAGTTTTACGTTATTTTCTATCTCTCCCTTGTAATCGCCTGGCCCGTTTACGGTATTGGCGACAGTTTCAGGTATCTGGTTCCCTTAATACCTTTTTTCTACTATTATCTCTTTGTCGGCGTCAGGCTTACGGCAGGAAAGATAACAGGTCTTTTCTGTAACATAACTTTCAGCTCCGGAAAACTCATGGCCCTTGTGTGCTGTATATTACTGGCCTTTGATCTTCTGGGACAAAGGGAGCTACTGCTGTCTTCCTCAATATCCGATCGTATCCATGAGTCCACTGTCATCCTTCGAAAGGACATCTTTAAAAAATACGATACTGTGAGCGCCGGGGTCGTGCTGAAGCCGGGCATGACGGCCATATATCCATGCATGGTCCGTTATATCTACTCCTCCTATTTTCTCAAATCTATATTACGGCACGGCGAGGTGGCGACTACGCGCAAGCCCTGGCTTACCGCACTTATTACAGGTGGGTACGTTCTCAAATATCCATTTACTAACAATCCAGAAAAGATGCTCCAGTTTTTTATTAGAGAAAAGATAGATTACGTTATCGTCGATGGCTGCTATCAGGAGACGCGTAACTACATAATTCCTTTTATTCGAAAATACAGGAAGCGTTTTGAGACTACTAACGACAAGTACCCTGTCTTCAAGTTCAATAGACCTTAAGGCCTCCTCTTTGAAAGGCTTTAGTGATTTCAAAGTGCTGGATTTGATTCTGTCTTCTTCCCCCTTTATATGACAAGACAGGCTGTCGTTGAGGAGTTTCAATATAAACTCAGGCAGTTACGCCCTCCTACGATTTTGCAATAGACATTTTCTTGATATGCTAATACTGAGGTTTGCCGTTAATTGTGCGATAAAGTTGAGAAGAGAGTAGAAGTCAACATCCTGAAAGGATCATGTTGCGGCTTGGCGCGCCAGTGCATTAAGACAAGCTAAGCGCTGTTGTAATAATAACCTCACGGTCTGGGGTCTTTGTTGTTGTAAGCGCAGGTTGTTCCTGTCATCCCGCGTCCCCTCAGTCTTATCTCGCTCCGGCGTTCTTAGAGGCTTAATTCATATAATCATAGTCCAACCTGCGCCACGGCAACCCCTTTTTCGTCAGATACCTTAAATCCCGGCAATCAAAAGTCATAAGGCTTTCATATCCAGCATCCAACTGCCTTGAGTGCATAGAGGCAAGGCAGGCAGAATCAACAAAAGAGCTGATTAGTCATTAAAGTTCTCCCTTACGATGTCCTCGTTTATTAACTTTCTCTCGTCAATCCCGGTGCCTCTACGTAACGCGCATTTACGCTATTGATGCGGTCTGCTTTTTAAGCGTAATTGTATTGGTTTTGTCTTTATGACGCCTCTCATCCTTCGTTCTAAGGCATCTATCGTTATATGTCTTTACCTTAAAATCCTCTGTCTTCATATCTTTTACAATTCGTCCATCTCTTTTAGACGTAGTTTCTTTTAAGCATTTTTTCCTGTTCATCAAGACATTTTTTCTGATTGGAAACACTGGAAAGTGGAGAAAACAAGAATTGACTACTTGACATTCTACGCTGTGTAGAATACTATTGTATCATAGCCTTTAGCGCCTGCATTTGTATATGGAGTAAAAAGAAAGCCCCCATGTCGCTACGGCGCAATATCTGGAGACGGGAGTAAAGGAATTGCCGTCTCTATGGCAAAGGTTTAGTGCCTAAAGGCGAGGTTTGCAGGTGGAGATGTGTACAAAGGAGGTGTTGAAGATGATGAGACGTTTCATGATGCCGAGAGTCGCGCACTGCGATGAAGGGCATAGTAGCCCGTCCCGGGCATGACCTTAAACTGCCCGCCATTTTATGATTAGTCTCCATGTGAGGACTTTATAATATTAGAGGGGCTCACTGAGATACTTAACTGTCCTCTCTATCATGCGGAGTTTGAGAGGGATAAGGGCGAATATACGGTAACCGGCATCAGGGGCGCAGGAGGAATGGGGAAAGATAAAACGCCTTTGGCCTGCTGGGAGAGTGTTTTTGCTTAAAAGATTATTACTTATGAACAATGAAGTTATAGATTCCCTGAGGATGCTCCATGAACTCTCCAGGGCTGTAAATTCCACACTGAACCTTGAAGAAGTCGTAGCTATGGTGATGGATAAAGCATTGGCTGTCATGAACTCGGACAGGGCCCTTGTACTGCTTTATGATAAATCTCAGGCAACCCTTGATGTCCAGGGCGCTTATGGTTTTGAAGAAGGTGAGTTGCCTGCGGAGTCTCTTCGAAACGTAAAGTCCTTTGACCGTTGTATAGTGCGCAGGGGTACGGTAATTACCCTTAAGGAACTGCTTCCCCGCCATGGTTATCAGGAACTCAGGAATATCATGACCTTTGCCGATGATATGGTCTTTGCCCCTCTTGAGGTAAGGGGCGAGTCTTATGGTCTTCTCGGTGTCATGGGGGGTAAGGGTGCATTTTCCGAGGTGGAGCTTGAGATATTTTGCGCTCTGGGGAGTCAGTCGGGGATGGCAATGGAAAACGCCAATCTATACAGGAGGGCGAAGGAAACCTTTCTGCATACGGCAGAGGCATTGGCCGAGGCAGTGAACAGCCGTGATCCCTATACAGGGGGCCACATAAGGCGTGTTTCCCGATATGCCCTTCTTATTGCCGATGAGTGCGATCTCTCCAATAAGGAAAAAGAGGTCCTCAGGCTATCCTCCATACTCCATGATATAGGCAAGATAGGCATTGAAGACGCCATACTGAGAAAAGGCGGGCTTCTTACAGAGGACGAGGCCCTCAAGATGAGACTGCATCCCGATATCGGCGCGCGGATACTTGGTTTTGCTGAGGAGATGCGCGATGTGATTCCCGGTGTCTTGTACCATCATGAGTGGTTTGACGGTAGCGGATATCCTGAGGGAATTAAGGGCGAAGATATTCCTCTTCAGGCCAGGATAATAGCTGTAGCCGATGTATATGATGCCCTTACAACCAATCGGTCATATAGAAAAGCATTATCGAGCGAGGCGGCTCTTGAAGAAATAGCCGGAGAGAGGGGGTCACATTTCGACCCCTGTCTTGTGGATATTTTTCATAGGATTCATACAGAAGGAAGGGAACTAAGTAAGCATGAGGGAAAATAGTTTTTCTTTTTTGGTTGTAACGGGGGGGGCCGATGTCGGCCGAGTCAGGGCCTCTGATGATGGAGGCTCCTACCCCCCCCCTTGATTTATCACATGGCAGGGGCAGAGGGCTCTTAAGTCCATGTTGACGTGAATAACCACAGGTAAAGTAAAGAGGAGATTTTATTATGAAGGCATGGATATTGGTTCTTCTGTCCGTAGTTATGTTTTCCGTAAGCGGCAGAGCCTATGCCGCGGGGCAGGAAAATATGATTGCGCAGGGCAAAGCCCTGTACAATAAAAACTGCTCAAAATGCCATGGCCCAAAAGGCGTTGGTACAGATAAGGGACCACCTTTTCTTAATAAGATATACGAGCCTTCGCATCACGGCGATATGTCTTTTCTGATGGCCTCGCTCAATGGCGTCAGGGCCCATCATTGGAACTTTGGCAATATGCCGCCCATTAAGGGTGCCGGCATGGCGGAGATAGGGAAAATAATAAAATATGTAAGGGCCATACAGCAAGAGGCCGGTATTTACTGAATCTGCTTCTCGTAATGATAATTGTCCTGTATGCAGTTCGCTGGTTACCGGCCGTTGTCCGCTACCGGGGTTATATCCGCATTGTAAGTGGTTGCTACGAGTTTGGATTGGCGCCTCCGGTTATCTTTCTGCGGTAATACATGAAGGGCATCTCGATGATGGAGTAGAAAAAGCCTGATATAACGAAAAGCCCGGCGATATAGATAAGGAGAAGCACGGCGAAGAGGGCCGTGGAACTTCCCGCAGAGGTTATGCCCTTTTTGGCAAGATAGGAGAGGTAGAGGTTTAGTATTATCATGTGATAGATATACATGGTGTAGCTTAACCGGGCCGTCAATCTGAAGACGCTTTTTGCAGGCACGAACCTGGCGACAGGGAATATGGTTATGTAAAGTATTAAGAGGGCCGAGCCGAGCCCTGTCACAGTAAACTGCCAGCAGGTATTGAAGTACCCCGGCTCCATACTGCCGTAAAGATAAGAGGCGCCGAGGCAGAGTGCCGTGATGGTGAGAAAGAGCGCTTTCCAGATACTGGAGAGCCTCTTCAGGCTGTCTTTGTAGTTAATGAAGATGTAAGCTGCAGCGACACCGAAAAGCAATTCGTCGAAACGCGTATGAAATGGCGTGTAAAAGCCATGGGCCCAGCCCATGGCGCTAAGGCCCGGCTCGTATAGAGCTATCCTTATAAGGGTGCCGAGTAGAATGAATGCGAGAAGTGCAGGAAAGATATATTTTTTGGCATATCTTATGATAAGAAACATTATGAGCGGCATTATAAGATAGAACTGCTCTTCGATGGCCAGCGACCAGAAAAGCTCGGAGCGTCGAGCTATGACCTCTATATAGTTGTTGAGGTATGCGAGGTGCAGGAGGAGGTCCTTGAGTATCGTCGTGTTCCTCAAGGCGAAGGCGCCTATGCTGTATGAGTATACGACGGTAACGAGGGCGTAGTAGAAGTAATAGGGCGGGAATGTCCTGAGAATACGTTTAAGGTAGAACCTCTTGAAGCTGAAGCGACCCTCGAAGTTGTCCTCGATGAGCTGACCGCCGATAAGAAAACCGCTAAGAACGAAAAAGATGTCTACGCCGTGCCATCCCCAATTGAAAAAAAGGCCGGGATAGGACTCGGCTGAGAGGTGAATGACCTTTTGGTTCAGGTGGAACAATATCACAAGGGATATGGCCACGGCCCTTACAAGGTCGAGTTCGAAGTAATGTTTTTTAAATAGTCTCAAGGGGATACATTCGGCCTTATTCCAGGACCCCGGCAGGGCGGGTAGAGTTTACCCCTTCAGCGCGGCTTTCAGGAGTTTATTCACAAGCCCGGGGTTGGCCTGACCTTTTGTGGCCTTCATTACCTGGCCTACAAAGAAACCAAGTAGTTTGGTCTCGCCCTTTTTGAATCTCTCTACGCTATCGCTGTTATTGGCCATGACCTCTTCGATTACAGAGGTAAGGGCGGATTCGTCGGATATCTGGCTTAGGCCTTTTTGTTCGACAACGGCCTTGGCCTTGCCGCCTGTCTTGAACATCTCGGCAAAGACCTCTTTCGCGATTTTATTGCTTATGGTACCCTTTTTTACCATCAGTATAAGTTCCGCGAGGTCTTCGGAGCTTACGGGGCAATCCTTGATGTCACGGCTCTCTTCATTGAGGGCCCGAAGCAGTTCTCCCATGACCCAGTTGGAGGCGAGTTTGGCTTCTTTTGTGGCCTTTACCACGGCCTCGTAATACTCTGCCAGGGCCCTTGTGGAGATAAGCACGCCTGCGTCATAGGCGGGTATGCCATATTCAGCGATAAAACGGGCTTTTTTAGCTACGGGAAGCTCGGGCAGGCCCTTGCGGGCCTTTTCAATAAGGGCCTTATCGACAATAAGTGGTGGCAGATCTGGCTCAGGGAAGTATCTGTAATCGTGTGCCTCTTCTTTACCTCGCATGGCAATGGTAATGCCGCGTGCTGAGTCAAAGAGGCGTGTCTCCTGCACCACATGGCCGCCGCTCTCTATGAGGTCAATCTGGCGCTCTATCTCATAGGCAAGGCCGTCTTTGATGAACTTAAAGGAGTTCATGTTCTTAAGCTCCGCCTTTGTCCCGAGTTTTTCTTGTCCTACGGGACGAATGGAGATATTGGCGTCGCAACGGAAACTCCCCTCTTCCATGTTGCCGTCGCTTATGCCGAGGTAGAGGATAATATCCCTCATGCCCTTGAGGTAGGCAACGGCCTCTTCAGGGGCGCGCATATCAGGCTCGCTAACTATCTCTATAAGGGGCGTGCAGGCGCGGTTAAGGTCAACGAAGCTGTGGCCCCCGTCTTCGGCGCCCTCGCCGTGAATGAGCTTTCCGGCGTCTTCTTCCATGTGTATTCGCGTGATGCCAATCTTGCGCGAGCCCTTTTCTGTCTCTATCTGCAGGGCTCCGTGTTCTGCCAGTGGTTTATCGTATTGTGAGATCTGATACCCCTTGGGTAGATCTGGATAAAAATAGTTTTTCCTCGCGAAGATACTTCGCTGGTTTATGCGGCACTCCACTGCAAGGGCCATCTGGACGGCAAATTCTACGGCACGGCCGTTAAGCACGGGCAGAGCCCCGGGAAGACCGAGGCATACGGGACAGACCTGCGTGTTGGGCTCGTGTCCGAATAGCGTGGAACAGCCGCAGAATATTTTTGTGTTCGTAAGGAGCTGGCTGTGAATCTCAAGCCCTATAACGGCTTCGTACTTCAATAGTCTGCCTCGTGTTTTTTATTTCGTTACTCTCGCGGGGCGTCTTATGCTTCTTAAGTGGTAATGAACTCCGCCCCATTGTGGTTTTTTTTGCCAAGCTTTCTTTTTTCCAAAAGAAAGCGGAAGGTCTTTTATAAATCAGGCTTCTTCGTGCTTAATCCCGCCTCATGCTCATAGGCATAAGCCGTATTAAGTATGCTCTGCTCTCCAAGGGGTCTGCCTATGAGCTGAAGTCCCGTGGGAAGTCCCGCCCCTGTAAGGCCGCAGGGCATGGAGAGGCCGGGCAGTCCAGCGAGGTTGCAGGAGATGGTGAATATATCTGATAAATACATGGTAAGGGGGTCTGCTGTTCTCTCGCCGAGCTTAAATGCCGGAGCCGGGGCCGTTGGTGTTGCGATAACGTCGCAGACCTTAAATGCCTCGGTAAAGTCTTTTGTTATGAGGGCTCGAACATCAGTGGCCTTTTTGTAATAGGCGTCATAGTACCCTGAACTCAAGGCGTATGTGCCGAGCATTATGCGTCGCTTCACCTCTGCGCCAAACCCTGCGTCGCGCGTTGTCTTATACATGTCAATAAGCCCCTTGCCTTCATCAACCCTCATGCCGTATTTAACTCCGTCGTAACGGGCAAGGTTGCTTGAGGCCTCGGCCGTGGCCACGATGTAGTATACGCTGACGGCGTACTCTGTGTGAGGCAGGGTTATGTCTACAATACCTGCGCCTGCGTCTTTTAATACACTGATGGCCTTCCTTACAATGGTCTCGGTCTCAGAGTCCATGCCGTCTATAAAGTATTCCTTTGGTATGCCTATGCGGAGCCCCTTTATATCTCGTTGCAGGGCCGCCGCGTAATCGGCGACAGGTGCGTCAATGGAGGTCGCGTCATGCTTATCTTTACCTGCCATTATGCCGAGCATTATGGCGGCGTCTTTGATATCTTTCGTAAGCGGGCCGGCTTGATCAAGGGAAGAGGCAAAGGCTATCATCCCATACCTTGAGATCCGTCCGTATGTGGGTTTCAGCCCCACAACTCCGCAACATGATGCGGGCTGGCGGATGGAGCCTCCCGTGTCCGTGCCTATTGATGCGGCGCAGAGGTCTGCCGAGACAGAGGCCGCGGAGCCGCCTGAGCTTCCTCCGGGGACCCTGTCTTTTGCCCATGGGTTTAGGGTTGGGCCAAAGGCCGAGTTTTCCGTAGATGAACCCATGGCAAATTCGTCCATGTTTGTCTTGCCGAGGATAACTGCCCCGGCGGATCTTAGTTTTTTAATTACCGTGGAGTCGTATGGCGGGATAAACCCGGCGAGCATCTTTGATGCGCATGTGGTTTTCAGCCCCTTTGTGCAGAAGATATCCTTTACGGAGATGGGTACGCCTGTCAGGGGCGTAATATTATCTCCTGAGGCAAGTTGTTTATCTGCCTGCGCGGCGTCTTCAAGGGCCGATTCCCCGCATACGGTAATGTAGCTGTTAAGGGACGGGTCAAGTTCGGCTATCCTATTGAGATAAGCCTCTGTTGCCTCAGTAGAGGATAGCTCTCTTTTTTGGAGCATCTTCGATAGGGAGGCTATTGTCTTTGATGTTATACTCATGCGTTATTCTATTATCCTTGGCACCTTGAAGCACCTGCGTCCTTTTTCCGGGGCGTTTTGCAGAGCGTCTTCAGGTGTTAGCGACGGGGTTATTACGTCCTCTCTCGGCCCGTCTCCTGCGTTACCGCATTGCGCAGAGGGGCTTGTTTCTGCCGTATCAAGGTTAGAGAGCTTTGCCACATAGCTCAGAATTTTTCCGAGCTGATCTGTGTATAAGGCGGTCTCTTCATCTGTAAGGGCAAGCCTCGCAAGGTCGGCTACATGAAGAACGTCTTTCCTATCTATATCCATAACAATAACCCTCTTGAGTTTATCGAAAAAAAATAATCTATCACAGGCAAGTGTCTCTTTCAAGTGCGGCATTGTTTTTTACGTCCTTTCAAATATTGTGTTTTCATGCCATAGGTATGAGGGGACTCTGTAATGAAAAGGCCGTGCCAAATGGCTTGACAGTGCAGGTTTCTTTGATATAAATTTTTGATATAGCCGATAAAGGATAATTAAGCTTGTGCTGGCGGCGAAGGGCGGCTCTTGCCGGGAAGGTAAAGAAGGGGGACTGCTATATGAAGAAGACTATGAGAGCCGGTTTTATACAGACAGACCCTGTCTTCGGAGAGGTTGCCGATAATGTCGCGCTGGCCGTTAAGGAGATAAAGGCCCTTGGGGCAGAGCTTGTAGTACTGCCGGAGCTCTTTTCCACGGGGTATCAGTTCCGCTCAAAGGCAGAGGCCATGGCCCTTGCCGAGGAAGTCCCCGAGGGGCCGACGACAAAATCCCTCATTGAGTCTGCCTCGGCTTCAGATACGATTATTGTAGCCGGTATACTTGAAAAGTCAGGTAAAAAACTCTTTAATTCTTCTGTCCTTGTCTCGCCTGATGGTTTTGTTGCCCTTTACAGGAAGGCCCATCTCTTCTGGCGCGAAAAAAATATCTTCACCCCCGGCGATACCCCCTTTGACGTATATGAGGTTAATGGCGTTATGCTTGCCATGATGATATGCTTTGACTGGTATTTTCCCGAGGTAGCTCGCATTCTTGCCCTTAAGGGCGCCGATATTATATGCCACCCTTCTAATCTCGTCCTGCCCCATTGCCCGGCCGCCATGATTACAAGGTGCCTTGAGAACAATGTCTACGCCATTACGGCCAACAGGGCGGGTTCGGAGAAGAGGCGCAAGGGCGAGCCACTGAGGTTTATCGGCGAGAGCCAGATAGTCTCTCCAAAGGGCGAGGTGCTGTATCGAGCCCCTTCTTCAGGCGCTGATGCCGCCTCAGTTATTATCGATCCCATGAAGGCAAGGGTCAAGAGGCCGACGCGCCTTAATGATATTTTCAAGGACAGGAGGCGGGACCTCTACAGCCTCTGATATATCAATCCGCCTATTCCATATAGCAACATATGTCTGCAGGGACATATGTTGCTATATATATTTGGTGTCCATGTCCCGGTTTCATGTTTTTGTAAGAAGCGGACTTTTTAACCTTGACAAAGGAGCCCAGTTGTTTTATCTTACCAGAACCCTTAAAGACATCAAAGTATAACAATTGTAATCATAAAGTGTCCCGGAGGCGTTGTTCCGGTAAAAGTCCGTTACAGGTCTAAACCTTTCATGTATCAGGGGGAGAGTAATGCTTATCGCATATCTGCCGATACTCATTATGCTGGCGGCGGCCTCCGCCATGGCCTGCGGTGTACTCTTTATGAGTTCTCTCCTTCGCCCAAAAAACCCCTACAAAGAAAAAAACGCTCCCTGGGAGTGCGGTGTAGAACCCACTGGCGATGCCAATGCCGGTCACTTTCAGATTCACTACTTTATAATAGCAATCCTTTTTATAGTCTTTGACGTTGAGACGCTTTTTCTCTTTCCATGGGCGACTCTTCTTACGGATAAAGGCATCTCGGGGTTTATCTTCATAGAGATGATCGTCTTTATAGCGATTCTCGCCCTGGGGCTTATCTACGCATGGGTGAAAGGGGCTCTTGAATGGGTCTGATGCCTACTGCTACAGAGGTTTTTATATGACTTTGAAGAAAAATCCCATGGAGGATGTGGCCCTTTTTACGAGCCTCGAGTCTATTACGGATATCCTCCGCGATAATACGCTTTTGAAGACGGTGAAGGATAATTCCGTCACAAAGAGCGTTGTCAACTGGGGCAGGGCATCGTCTCTATGGCCCATGACCTTTGGTCTTGCCTGTTGCGCCATTGAGATGATATGTGCCGCCTGTTCCCGTTATGATACGGACAGGATGGGCATGGTCTTCCGGCCCTCGCCGAGGCAATCCGATGTAATGGTAGTAGCCGGAACCATGACAAAGAAGATAGCCCCTATGGTAAGGACTCTTTATGACCAGATGTCAGAGCCGAGATGGGTTGTGGCCATGGGCGGCTGTGCCTCTGCCGGAGGCCCATACAATACTTATGCCGTTGTGCAGGGCTCGGACTTAGTTATACCCGTTGATGTTTATGTGCCGGGGTGTCCACCTCGTCCCGACGCACTTCTTTACGGATTTCTGGAGCTTATGGAAAAGATAAAGAGAGAGCATCCCTTTGTCTTGCAGGAGAGGGGGATAAAGACTTTTTGATGCTTAGCGCAGATAAAAAGAGTGTGCTCGTAGACCACGTCGTCTCTACTTTTACAGACGATATTATCGAGACGACTGTATTTCGGGGCGAGGTGACCCATATTGTGGAAAAGAGGGCCTTGAAGGGCCTCTGCGGGTATCTGAAAATGGCCGCAGGCCTCAAGATGAACTATCTCGTTGATATCGCCGGCGTGGATTATCTCGACCGTTTGCCTCGTTTTGAGGTGGTATATCACCTCTATTCCACACTTACAAATCTGAGATTAAGGCTCAAGGTAAGGCTTGGTGAGGGCGAGGAGATACCTTCTGTCACTGATATCTGGCGCTCTGCCAATTTTCCGGAGCGCGAGGCCTATGATATGTTCGGCATAGTATTTACGGACCATCCCGACCTCAGGCGCATTTATCTTGCCGAAGACTGGGAGGGGTTTCCCATGAGAAAAGACTACCCCTTGAAGGGTTACAAAGATAAGTACAACCCCTACGGCGAGGAACGTGAGTAAGGGGCCGGTATCTTTCAAAAACAACTTGTAGCGACACATTACAGCGGCGTTTTTGATGAAGCATTAGGACAGGTAAAATATCAATATGACAACACCTGATAATATTATAAAAACTAAAGACATGATGGTCCATATGGGGCCTCAGCATCCTTCTACCCATGGCGTGCTTCATCTTGTCCTGAAGGTTGAGGGCGAGAAGGTCATCAGCGCTGAGCCTGATATCGGATATCTGCACAGGGGTACGGAGAAGATAGCCGAGAACCTGCTCTATCATCAGTTCGTCCCCTACACGGACAGACTCGATTATATGTGCGCCATGAGTAATAACCTGGCCTATGTCATGGCCGTTGAAAAACTCCTTGAGACAGAGCTTCCAGAGCGGGCAAGCTATATAAGGGTGATAGCGGCGGAGCTCTCAAGGATAGCCGGTCATGTCATCGGCATCGGGGCCTGGGCCGTTGACCTTGGCGCAATGAGTATACTCCTTTATGCCGTGCGAGAGAGGGAGATGGTCCTTGATATCTTCGAGATGCTCTGCGGTGCGAGGATGACCCTTACCTATCTTCGTGTCGGGGGCGTGCGTTATGATTTTACTGACGAGTGTGCCGCCGCCTGCCGTGACCTTATAAAATTATTGCCCGAGAGGCTCGGCGAGTACGAGAGGATACTTAATAAAAACAGGGTCTGGAGAGAGAGGAACACTGGTGTGGGCGTAATCAGTGCCGGAGATGCCATAGACCTCGGCCTGAGCGGCCCGGCGCTTCGCGCAAGCGGCGTTAACTGGGATATTAGAAAAAATGAACCCTATCTTGTCTACGACAGGTTTGATTTTGATGTGCCGACGGGCTCTAATGGCGACTGCATGGACAGGTATCTTGTGAGGATGGAGGAGATAAAACAGTCTCTTCGTATAATCGAGCAGGCCATCGACCGTATGCCCGAGGGACCCTTTGTAGTAGACGACCCGCACATTGTGCCGCCTCCAAAGCCCGGCGTTTATAAGAACATGGAAAATCTTATTCACCATTTTAAATATGTATCTCAGGGCTTCAGTGTGCCGCGCGGCGAGGCTTACGCCTCTGTTGAGGCGCCAAAGGGCGAGCTTGGCGTGTATATAGTCAGCGACGGCACGGAAAAACCATACAGGCTTAAGATTCGCGTCCCTACATTTATGAATATGCAGGTAATGAACCACCTATGCAAAGGCGGTTACATGGCCGATGTTATCGCCTCGCTCTCAAGCCTCGACCCCGTATTCGGCGAGTGCGATAAATAGTTTTTTGTTAACAATATCTCTTGGCAGGAATTACTGAAAATGATTACCGATAGGATTAAAGAAGAGATTCTCAAGAAGACGGCCAAGTATTACAACAAGAAGAGCGCCGTAATGGACGCCCTGATGCTTGTGCAGAAGGACTGCGATAATAATATTACGAGAGGCGATATGGAAGAGATAGCGGATATCCTCGGTATCAAACCCCATGAGGTCAATGCCGTAGCCTCTTTCTACACCATGTATAATTATGATAAACCCGTGGGCAGGTACCATATACAGGTATGCAGGAATATATCCTGCGCCCTCCTTGATGCCGAGGCCATAATAGCGCATTTAGAAGATGTGCTCGGCATAAAAACAGGTGAAACAACGAGCGATAACAAGATAACGCTCTCTACGGCGGAGTGCCTCGGCTCCTGCGGTACGGCGCCGATGATGCAGATAAACGACGATTTTTACGAGGACCTTACTAACGAAAAGGTAGACGCCATCCTCGCGGGTCTTGAATAAAGGACAGGACGAATTGGAACAGGTCTTACTAAAAAATATCAATAATCACGAGTCTTATAAGATAGAGTCTTATATGCAGAGCGGCGGTTACAAGGCCGTGCGTAAAGCACTGAAGACCAGTCGTGACGATATTATACAGCAGATAAAAGACTCCGGTCTACGCGGCCGCGGCGGAGCGGGTTTTCCCGCGGGGCTTAAGTGGAGCTTTATCCCAAAAGACCCTGGGCTTGATAAATACCTCTGTTGCAACGCCGACGAGGGCGAGCCCGGCACATTCAAGGACAGGGGGATTATGGACAATGACCCACATCTCCTCCTTGAAGGCATGATGATAACGTGCTACACCATCGGCGCGTCTATAGGCTACATCTATATCAGGGGCGAGTTCGAGTTCGGCGCGAGACGCCTTGAGGCCGCCATTGACGAGGCCTATGCCGCGGGTTTTCTCGGTAAAAACATATTCGGCTCTGATTTTTCACTTGATATGTATGTACATCGCGGCGCAGGCGCCTATATATGCGGAGAGGAGACGGCCCTCCTTGAGTCCCTTGAAGGCGGCCGTGGCCAGCCGCGTAAAAAACCGCCTTTCCCGGCCCTTGCCGGGCTTTACGGCAAGCCGACAGTCATTAACAACGTAGAGACTCTGGCCTGCATACCTGCCATCATCGAAAAAGGCGCAGAGTGGTTTAAGTCCATGGGCCCGGAAAAGAGCCCGGGGCCGAAGATATACTGCGTGAGCGGCCATGTGAAAAAGCCGGGGTTATATGAACTCCCCATGGGTACTACTTTGAGAACGCTTATATACGACCACTGCGGCGGCATGAGGGGAGATAAACCCCTGAAGGCAGTTATACCCGGCGGCGTTAGCGCGCCCATGCTTCTTCCCGAAGACCTTGATACACCTATGGATTTTGACTCAATGGGCGCGAAGGGTACTATGCTCGGCTCAGGGGCCGTCGTAGTGATGGAAGAGGGAACCTGCATGGTTAAAATCGCTTATATAATAAATCGATTTTTCAGCCATGAGTCCTGCGGCAAATGCACGCCATGCAGAGAGGGTACTATATGGCTCACTAAGATACTCGAGCGTCTTGAGTACGGCAAGGGAAGGCCCGGCGATATAGATCTTCTTGACAATCTATGCGAGCAGATATTCGGCAGGACTTTCTGTCCACTCGGCGATGGCGCTGTAATGGCGCTACGGGGCGCTTTTAATAACTTCAGGGAAGAATTTCTCCATCATGCGGCCCATAAAGGCTGTATGGTCTGAGCCTGCTCCGGGCGAACCACGGGCGTGAGAGCTTAAAAGTAATAGTTAATAGTAAGAGAGAACGGGATACGATAAACAGATTATGATAACAGTAACTGTAAATGGCAAAGAACTGCTCGTAAAGGCAGGCACGCTTATCCTTGAGGCCGCAAGGGGCGCGGGTATTGAGATACCTACCTTCTGCTATCAGGCAGACCTCATGGGCGTAGGCTCGTGCAGGATGTGCCTTGTAGAGGTAGAGGGTCAGAGGAAACTCCAGCCATCGTGCATTACCCCTGTTATTGAGGGCATGAAGATACAGACCGAGAGTCCGCAGATACTCAAGGCAAGGCAGGGGGTTCTTGAGTTTTTTCTATCCAATCATGCCATGGATTGCCCTGTATGCGACAAGGGCGGCGAGTGCGAGTTGCAGGATATGGTCTATAAGCACGGCCCGGCCACGGGCAGGTTCGCCGAGACAAAGCATCGCTTTCATGAGAAGGACTACATACTCAGCCCCGTAATAGTGAAAAATTCCAACAGGTGCGTCCAGTGTCTCAAATGCGTGCGTGTCTGCGACGAGGTGGTTGGCAGAAATGTCCTCGCTTCCCTCGGACGCGGTCATCATCAGGAAGAGACGAGTTTTTTACGGAGTTACCTTGACTGCGACCACGACGGCAACTGCATTGAGGTATGCCCTGTCGGCTGTTTCATGCGTCTTCCCTACAGGTATAAAGCAAGGCCTTGGGACCTTAAAGGTGCGGACACAGTTTGCCCCTACTGCGCCACCGGTTGCAGGATGGTCGTAGAAGAGAGAAACGGCGAGGTCATAAGGGCAAGGGCTCAGATAGGTGTAGGGATTAACAGCGAGACGCTATGCGCCAGAGGCAGGTTCGGCTTCGATTATCTCAACTCCGAGGAGAGGATTACTACGCCGCTCATCAGAAAATTCGGCAAACTGGAGCCCGCCACCTGGGACGAGGCCCTTGATTATATGGCAAAGGGTTTTCAGGGCATAAAGGGAGAGAAAATAGGCGGCATTGCCTCGCCCATGCTGACGAATGAAGAACTATTTATATTTCAGAAACTAATGCGCTCCACTCTCGGAAGCCCCCATGTGGATTCTTCTCTTAGATGGGACCCTATTACGGTGGAAAATTATATCTCTGAGGCCGGCCTTCCCGGCGGCGGCGTGAGCGTCTTTGATGTAATGGCCTGTGATACCCTCCTTGTGGCGGGTACGCAGTTGTCTGAAGAAAATCCTGTAGTGGATTACATTGCCCGCCGTATCTCTGCGGAGCGCGGTACAGCCGTAGTCGTGGCATCGCCGCGGGATATGAAGCTCGATTCATCTGCCGGTCTTACCATAAGGCATCTGCCCGGCGGGCTTGGCGCCCTTATGAAGGCCGCGGCCCTTTCTCTTTACGAGTTGTATAAAGAAAAACTCTCGAAGTTTTCACGTATCGAAGAATTGACGGCATTGAACGTCGATATACTTTTAAACGAGGCTGGTATTGCCGCCGAAGATCTGACGGCCCTTGTGGAGCGTTTTAAGCGTTCCGAGAGCATAGGCCTCACAGCCGGAACCGATTTATTGAGGCACGGCGACGGGTTGCCGGCACTGGGGCTTTTGTCGGAACTCTTGAGGGCTATTGGAAAAGAAGTCCGTGTACTGCCCGTACTCGACAGGGCAAATCAACGCGGGGCATGGGAGATGGGAGTACTGCCCGGGCTTGCGCCGGGTTACTCTTCTGTTGTAGCCGGCGGTCTTGGCACAGGAGCCATGCTCTCTGCGGCTCAGGACGGCGCCATAGACGCCATGTATATAATCGGCCTTGATGCGGCAAGGGATTATCCCCTTGGCTCCAACGCAGGCAACGCCCTCTCTCATCTGAAATTCCTTGTGGTGCAGGATACCTTTATGACAGAGACTGCGGCGCTTGCGGACTGCGTACTGCCGGGCGCATTACCTGCGGAAAAAGAGGGAACCTTTACAAATCAGGAGGGGCGTGTTCAGGCCATACGCCGCCTTCAGCGTCCTCCGGGTTCTGCAAAGGCTGACCTTAAGATATTATTTTCTGCCATGGCGGCCCTGTCCAGCGACGGCGCGGCGCAAAAGGCCATGGATGCGAGGCAGGTCTTCGGGAAGATAAGAACTGAGGCCCCCATATATTCCGGTCTCAGCCTTGAATTTAACAATAAAAAGAATAAACTCAATAAGCTCGATAACAGAAAGGCGCTCTCAGGAGTGGCGCAGACCGGCTTCAGACCGGGGCCGCTACCCTCTGACTGGCCCGCTGTAAAGGGTACAGAGGCAGGAGAGTTTTTCCTCACAACAGGTAACAGCCTCTTTCATTCAGGGTCGCTTTCACACCGCTCGCCTACGCTTTCCGAGTTGCAGAAGGGCGCATTTGTAGAGATAAGCGAGGCCGATGGAAAGGCGCTCGGTGTTGCCGGGGGCGAAGAAGTCTCCGTTAGCGGCAAGAGGTATGAGGTAATATTGCCTGTAAAGCTCAGAAAAGGCATGAGAGATGGCGTGGCGTTTATACCGGAGTTATTCCCCGGCGTCTCTGTGGGACGGTTTTTTTCCGAAGGCGTCTCAGTCCCGGTGGTGAGACTGAAAAAGCACTAATTCCCGGCGGGCGGGAACTTCGGGGGCGTTTTTTTTGGCTTGTATGGACTAATAGAGGGCGTGAGGGGGGGCGGGGGGTGTCTTGGGGACTCGGCTGTGGCAGGGCGTTGGAATAGCGGCGGGGTGCAAATGATCGGGAAACATTGATATAGAGTTTTTCATAGTGCAGTAGTTAAAGAAACCCTTTTTTTACCGGAGCGGGGAGTGTGCCATGATAGATCCTGAACTCTTAAGAGAGCAGAAGTTTTTTGCCGACCTCACAGATGACGAAGTTAAGGTCGTCGCCGGTGTGACGCGCAAGGCGAGTTATAATCTCGGCGATACTGTATTCAAGGAAGCAGAAGACGGTCAATCAATATATATAATAAAAAAAGGCGAGGTCAAGGCCTGCAAGACAGCCCCTGACGGAGAGCTATTTACGCTTACCATTATGAGAGAAGGAGAGATATTTGGCGAGATGAGTTTTCTTGACGGCAGGCCCCATACGTCTACCATCGTAGCCATCTCCGACCTCAAGGTCTATGTCATAAGCAGGAAAGACTTCGAGACCATCATAGAGGGTCATCCCTGGATAGTTTATAAGCTGATGAAAAATATAGTCTTTACCATACACGCCATAGTCCGCGGCATGAACTCGCGGTATATGGAGATGATAAACTACATGTGGGGCAGGAAGAGGTTTAACTGAGGCGAAGCGGTCTTGCGGAGTGCCTTTTACGGCCCTTTTTAAAATATTTTTTGGACGATAGAATATGATAGATACAACACTTATATTGACGGTCCTGGTCCTGGTGATAAAGGTAGGAATTCTCACCATGATACTCTTTTCCCTGCCCATGCCGCTTACATGGATTGAGAGAAAAGTGGCCGGACATATTCATGCCCGTCTCGGCCCCTTCAGGGTGGGGCCTCATGGCATACTACAGCCCCTTGCCGATACGGTCAAACTCCTCTTGAAAGAGGATATCGTCCCTGATAAGGCCGATAAGTTTCTCTTCAAGCTCGCGCCTCTTATCGCCATGGTCCCTGCCTTTGCCGTCTTTGTGGCCATACCCCTCGGCGATACATGGACAGTGCCTTTTGTGGGCTGGGAGATGAACCTCTACGTTACGGATATGAACGTGGGGCTCCTCTATGTGCTGGCCATAGGCGGCCTTGGCATATACGGCATGATATTCGGCGGCTGGGCCTCCAACAGTAAGTACGCCCTCCTTGGCGGGCTCCGTAGCGCGGCGCAGATGATTAGCTACGAGCTAGGGCTCTCTTTTGCCGCCGTTGGCGTTGTTATGATGTCAAATTCACTTAGTCTTGTCGATATTGTGCGTACGCAGGCAGGTGGCTTCTGGAACTGGAATTTTTTCTATCTGCCCGTTGGGCCGATATGGTTTTTTATCTTTATTATCGCAGGCACGGCGGAGATAAACCGTATACCCTTTGACCTTGCAGAGGATGAGGGTACGCTGGCCGCGGGTTTCCATACAGAGTACAGCGGCATGAGATTCTCATTCTTCATGCTCGCTGAGTATATCGCCCTTGTCAGCATCTCCGTGCTTTCCGTGGTACTCTTTTTCGGGGGATGGAACGCTCCTGTGAATATAGAGATTCCATTAGTGCCAGTGGCCTTTATCTGGGTCTTCTGGTTTGTCTTGAAGACCGCGGTATTTATCTATATCTTCATGTGGGTAAGGTTTACTCTGCCAAGATACAGATATGACCAGCTTATGAACATAGGCTGGAAGATTTTAATACCAATTTCTCTTGTGAATATCCTGATAACGGGGTTCATGAGGATATAGGGTTTTTCATATAGTCTTTTGAGGTATGTTTTTATGAGTTGCAGATGCGGCGTTGGAAAGAAGATAAAGGATTTTGCCAGGAGCGCCCTCTTTATAGATTTTATAAAGGGGCTCCACGTAACCCTTGGCTATCTCTTTTCAAAGCCTATTACAATCAGGTATCCTGATGAGGAAAAATGGATACCATACCAGCGCTTCAGGGGGCGTCATACCCTTAACCGTACCTCAGAGGGAAAAGAGCTTTGCGTGGCCTGTGAGCTTTGCTCCAAGTCCTGTCCCACCAATTGCATCACCGTCATACCCATGGAGGATGACACGGGCAGGGGAATAACAGACAGGGTGGCGAAGGTCTGGAGGATTAACCTTGTAAGGTGCCTCTTTTGCGGATACTGTGAAGACGCCTGCCCGACACGTGCCTTACGCCTCGGGAGAGAGTATGAACTATCAACTACGGACATTGCCAAGACTGTTTACGAGAGGGAAGAGCTCCTTGTGCCGCAGTCCATACCGGAGCACATCACCGGCGGCGGCATAGCCAAGGCGAAGTTCGTAAGGAATAAGGACGGCATAAAGGTCGTAGCCGACCTTGGAAACCTTAAAAAAATGCGCTGGTAAGGGGGCTGAAAGGGTCCTCACGTCAAACAGCCTTGATATTGTAATTGTAAAGGACAATCGTATCAAAGAGGGTTAACTCCAGAGAGCCATGGAACTGATATTTTTCTATATTTTTGCATTTATAGCCGTTGTTGCCGCCGCCTCTGTGGTCCTGGCGCGTAACCCCATACACAGCACACTCTTTCTTATACTGTGCTTGTTGCAGGTTGCCGCTATCTTTATCCTTCTGCGCTCGCCTTTTCTTGCCGCAGTGCAGGTCTTTGTCTACGTCGGCGCGGTAATGGTCCTCTTTTTGTTTGCTATTCTTGTACTCGGCGTGGGTAATGAAAAATTCGGCGATAAGTTTCACGGTCAGACCATACCGGCCTTAATCGCCCTCGGAGGGCTCTTTCTCGTCTCGGGGCTCCTGCTTTTTTCAGGCAAGGCCTCTGTGCCGGGCGTCCCCTTTAAAGAGGCGGCTCTGGCCAAGAACACCGAGGTCGTGGGAAGGGCCTTGTATACGCAGTATATATATCCATTCGAGGTGGTCTCACTGCTCCTGCTGATAGCTCTTGTCGGAACAGTTGTGCTTGTAATGAAGGACAAAACAAAGGCCCTTAAATAATGACGCTTACACTTACACATTTTCTCGTCCTAAGTTTCCTGCTCTTTATTATAGGAGTCGCAGGCGTACTAATAAGGCGTAATATCCTCATAGTACTCATGTCTCTTGAGCTCCTTTTTAATGCCGTTAATATTGCACTGGCGGCGTTCTCATACTTTACGGGCAACCTTAACGGAATCGTATTCGTGGTCTTTAATATTACTGTCGCCGCCGCAGAGGTGGCCATAGGACTCGCAATCCTTGTCTGTGTGTACAGGCAGAGGCGTACTGTCTATGTTGACGAACTTGACGAGATGAAGGGCTGATTTTAAATGATTGAATATGTATGGCTCATACCGCTTTTCCCCCTTATAGGCGCCATTATAAATGGCCTCCTATGCGGTCGTATGCCCAGAAAGACCGCCGGGGTCATTGCCTGTATATCCATTGGTCTCTCTTTTCTTGTGGCTATATCCGTCTTCATGGGGCTTACGGGTATGGACCCCGGTGAGCGCTCTGTTGAGGTGATGGCTTTTCAATGGATTACGAGCGGAGCATTTCATATTGACATAAGTTTTCTCGTGGACCCGCTTTCCACCTTGATGATACTTGTCGTAACGGGCGTGGGCTTCTTTATCCATGTCTATTCCATAGGCTATATGCATCATGACAAGAGCTCCAACAGGTATTTTGCCTATTTGAACCTCTTTGTCTTTTTTATGCTTATGCTGGTCCTTGGCGCCAACTACCTTGTCTTATTCCTTGGATGGGAGGGCGTTGGCCTCTGCTCCTATCTCCTCATAGGCTTCTGGTATCATAAAAAATCTGCCAGCGACGCCGGCAAGAAGGCCTTTGTAGTGAACAGGATAGGAGACTTCGGTTTCATCCTCGGTCTATTTGTCCTCTTCTGGAGCCTCTCTGCCCACGGCATACATTCGTTGAGCTATAAAGAGGTCTTCGCCAATATACACCACTTGAGCCACGGCACCCTTGCCCTTGTGGCGGCCCTTCTCTTTGTCGGCGCGGTGGGTAAATCGGCTCAGTTCCCTCTGTATGTATGGCTCCCCGACGCAATGGAGGGCCCTACGCCCGTATCGGCACTCATACACGCGGCCACCATGGTAACTGCCGGTGTATACATGGTGGCGCGTAATAACGCCTTATACTCCATGGTCCCCTCTGTGGGGCACGCCGTGGCCATAGTCGGCATATTTACGGCCCTTTTTGCCGCTACCATCGGCCTTGTGCAGAATGATATCAAAAAAGTTCTCGCCTACTCCACTGTGAGTCAGCTTGGTTATATGTTCGCCGCCGTTGGTCTCGGTGCCTACACGGCCGGAGTTTTTCACCTCATGACGCATGCCTTTTTCAAGGGCCTTCTATTCCTCGGCTCCGGCAGTGTAATACACGGCATGTCCGATGAGCAGGATATGAGGCAGATGGGCGGCCTGCACTCACGCATGAAGATAACCTCCACTACATTTATTATCGGAGCGTTGGCCATCTCAGGCATACCGCCCTTGAGCGGATTCTGGAGTAAGGACGAGATTCTCTGGGAGTCTTTCAGCGGCGGCCATTATATCATCTGGGCCGTGGGCCTCTTCACTGCGTTCCTTACGGCATTTTATATGTTCCGCCAGGTCTTTATGACTTTTTCAGGCAAATGCCGCGCCGATGAGCATACAAAGGCGCACATCCACGAGTCGCCCTCAAGTATGACTACTCCCCTCATAGTCCTTGCCGTTATGGCCATCATCGGTGGTGTCGTGGGCATACCGTTTTTACCGGGCGGCTCAAGGCTTCATCACTTTCTGAGCCCCGTCTTCGGCCATGGCGCCGAGGGAGCAAGCGCGGCCCTTTCGCATGGCGCTCATGTCGCTGTTGCCGCTATGTCCACGGGAGGAGCGCATCTTGCCAATGTAGCGGAAGAGGCCGCTCACAGCAGTACGGAATATATCCTCATGGTTGTCTCCGTCTGCGTGGGAGTCTTTGGAATTTTCCTCGCGGCGCTTATGTATTACGCGCCGATGAGTGCCGGTGCGCCGAGTTTCCTGAAACCCGAAAATATCACCCGTTCCTTCAGGGGGCTCCACAAACTTCTCTACAATAAATACTACATAGACGAGATATACGACGTCCTTATAATAAACCCCATAAAGAGGCTATGCGCCTGGTGCTGGGCCTTTGATCTCGGCATCATAGACGGCATTGTCAACGGCGCGGCGTGGTGTACAAGGCTTGCCGCGTGGCTCTCCCACAAATTTGATATTTACATCGTAGATGGAATTATAAACTCCATGGCAACTATCGTCAGCGTTAAGAGCGGTATCTGGCGCAGGCTACAGAGCGGCTATTTGCAGAATTACGCCCTGGTCTTCATCCTCGGTGTAATAGTTCTTATAGTGCGTGCCATGATAGGCTGAGGCCATCATAGAGGGACTTGGATAAAGATGATAAAGACGGCTGAAGGCAAAAGAGACAGTATAATATGATAGAGAACGTACTGCATTTTCCCATATTGAGCGTGCTTATATTTGTGCCGGCTATAGGGGCCGTAATCCTCGCCCTGACACCGGCAAAAAATAAGGATGTGCTGAGGATGACGGCCCTTGGTGTGACCATAATCAACTTCTGCATCTCCCTTGTGCCGCTCCTCGCCTTTGATACCACCACGTACAAGATGCAGTTTGTTGAGATGGGCTCGTGGATACCCTCCATAGGCGTGAGTTATTTTCTCGGCATGGACGGCATCGGCCTGACCCTTGTACTGCTTACCACCTTCCTCTCCATAATAGCCGTCCTCTGCTCGTGGTCGGCTGTGACTGAGAGGGTGAAGGAGTATATGATATATATGCTCATCCTTGAGACGGGCATGGTAGGCGTCTTTATCTCCATGGATATGATACTCTTCTTCCTCTTCTGGGAGATAGGGCTTATACCTATGTATTTTCTCATCGGTATATGGGGCGGTCCGAGAAAGCTCTACGCCAATATCAAATTTTTCCTCTACACGCTATTTGGCAGTGTCTTCATGCTTGTAGGTATACTGGCGCTGTATTTTGCTCACGGCCATCTTACAGGAGACTATACCTTCAACCTTCTGAAACTCTATGAGGTAGTCTATCCCTATAACCTGCAGTGGTGGATATTCCTTACCTTTTTCCTTGGTTTTGCCATCAAGGTGCCAGTCTTCCCTTTTCATACATGGCTCCCCGATGCCCATGTGGAGGCGCCTACGGCAGGCAGTGTCATCCTTGCCGGTGTACTTCTGAAGATGGGGACATACGGCTTTTTGAGGTTCAATCTGCCCCTTCTTGCCGATGCAACGGCCACCTTTGCACCGTATATAATAGTGCTTGCCGTCATAGGTATAATATACGGCTCTCTACTTGCCATGGCGCAGTCTGATGTGAAGAAACTCGTTGCCTATTCAAGCGTAGCTCACCTCGGCGCGGTCATGGCCGGTATCTTCGCCCTTAATCAGCAGGGAATAGACGGCGGCGTCCTGCAGATGATAAATCACGGAATCTCCACTGGCGGACTCTTTCTCGCCATAGGCATTATATACGAGCGCAGACATACGAGGCAGATAGCCGACTTTGGCGGAATAGCAAAGGTCATGCCCGTCTACTCGGCACTCTTCATGATTATAATTTTCTCGTCCATAGGTCTACCCGGCACCAATGGCTTTATTGGCGAGATCTTAATACTCCTCGGTCTATTCCGTGCCAGCCCCGTGGCCGCTGTCCTTGGCGCGACAGGTGTCATACTCGGCGCCGCTTATATGCTGTGGATGGCGCAACGGATGATCTTCGGCAAGATAAATCGGCCCGAGAACGCAGTGCTGAAAGACGTTAACGTCCGTGAGGTCGTGATGCTTCTTGGTATAATCATCTTTGTCTTCTGGATAGGAATATATCCGAAACACATACTTGGCTACACAGAGGCTACGACTACTCACCTTGCCGCCATGGTAGAGGCGAATCAAGGTAAAACCAGGGCCATGGAGCTTGCATTGAACCATCAAGATGGCCGTGACGCCCTTGTTGCGTCGCATAGCGGGAAAGGAGGGCCGAGATGACACCTGTTGAGGTGAGCACCACTACGTGGCCTATTCTTTCAATATTGACCTTTCTGCCGACCCTTGGCGCCATTATTATCCTCTTCCTGAAAAAAGAGGATAAGGTCCTCATAAGGTGGACGGCCCTTGTTTTTTCAAGCGTGGTATTTCTTCTCTCGCTCTATCTGCCCTTTACTTTTGACGCCTCCAACCCGGGGCTTCAGTGGGTGGAGAAGTCCGTCTGGATAAAGTCCTTCGGCATCTCCTATTATATGGGAGTAGACGGCATAAGCCTGCTCCTCGTACTTCTTACCACCTTTATCACCATTGTCTGCGTACTCGCCTCATGGAAGGATATCAAGACCAGGCTACGGGGCTACATGGCCCTATTCCTCTTTACTGAGACCTGCTCTCTTGGTGTCTTCATGGCCCAGGACCTTTTTCTCTTCTATTGCTTCTGGGAGGCAGTGCTTGTACCCATGGTCTTTATTATAGGCATATGGGGAGGTCAGCGGAAACTCTACTCCGCCATAAAGTTCTTTCTCTTTACCTTCCTTGGAAGCCTCTTTATGTTGATTGGCATGATAGCCCTCTACTATTATCACGGCAACGCGACGGGGGTTTATACATTTGATTCGACGATACTCTCCCTTACACCCCTTGCTCCGGCTATTCAGTTCTGGATTTTTATTGCCTTTGCCCTTGGTTTTGCCGTCAAGGTGCCTATGTTTCCATTGCATACATGGCTCCCCGACGCCCATACGGACGCGCCTACGGCAGGCAGTATCATCCTCGCCGCCGTACTCCTGAAACTTGGCACTTACGCCTTTGTACGCTTCAGTCTGCCTATTCTGCCAAACGCGAGTTTTTATTTTTCGCCCTTCATGATATATATTTCCCTTATCGCCATTATCTACGGGGCCCTTGTTACCATAGCGCAGAAGGATATAAAAAAGATTATCGCCTACTCCAGCGTCAGCCACATGGGGTTCGTCATGCTCGGCGTCTTTGTGATGAATGCCGAGGGCATCAAGGGCGGCCTCGTACAGATGATAAACCACGGCATCTCCACAGGGGCGCTCTTCCTCCTTGTGGGAATGATATACGAGAGAACGCATACGAGGATGATAGGCGATTATACGGGGCTATTCAAACGCATGCCCATATTCGGCTTCTTCTTTCTCGTCGTAGCCCTCTCTTCCATGGGCATGCCCTCTACAAATGGTTTCATAGGCGAGCTTCTTGTGCTTATAGGGGCCTTCAAGGCGAGTTGGTTTTACGCTGTTGTTGTTGCCGTGGGCGTACTCCTCGGCACTGTGTATCTCCTCTGGCTCTTCCAGCGGGTCTTTCTCGGAGAATATTCTTATGTGGGCCACAATACGTTAAAGGACCTTAATTGCCGCGAGATTGTAACGGCGCTCTCATTTACAGTGCTTATCTTCTGGATAGGCCTCTTCCCGCGGCCCCTTCTTCATGTCATGGACGCCTCTATTACAAGGCTTGTAGATCAGGTGGAGCATAATTACCGCAGGGCGGCCGGGTTGACGCAGGGCGCCTCGGGTACGTTGGCCATGATAGATAATAAACCCTCGGATCATCTTAAGGCAGGAACGAGATAGATATGGATTTATTGAACCTCAATATAAACCTTAGCTCCATAATGCCGGAGATACTCACAACAGTGCTTGCCCTGATTGTGCTGATTGTGGATTTTTTCATAAAGCGCAGAGACAAGACCGTACTCGGTTATATCAGCACATTCGGACTGATAATCATTCTGCCTGTGGCCGTAATGACAAGGGAGAGTGTGCCGTCTTTTGGCGGAACGGTCCTTGCCGACGGTTTCTCTGCCTACTTTAATGTAATATTCATCCTTGCCTCTTTATTCACGATTATCATCTCCATGGGTTATCTTAAAAAGAACGGCATCGGGAGGGGCGAGTTCTACCACATAATCCTCATCTCCACTGTTGGAATGATGGTAATGGCCTCGGCCAACGACCTTATCACCCTCTATGTGGGCCTTGAGCTTATGGCTATGTCATTTTATATCCTCGTGGCCTTCAGGACAGGAGACAACCGCTCTGTCGAGGGCGCGCTGAAATATCTTGTCCTTGGCGCCCTATCTTCCGGCGTTCTCCTCTACGGTATCGCATTTGCCTACGGGGCATCGGGTTCCACCAACCTCAACGCCATAGCAAAGGGTCTTATCAGCGGGGCCGGCGGCACTTACCTGACCTTTGGCCTTATCTTCATAGTAATAGGCTTTGGTTTCAAGGTGGCGGCATTCCCATTTCATCTATGGGCCCCCGATGTATACGAGGGCGCGCCGACGCCTGTTACGGCGCTACTTTCCATAGGCTCGAAGGCCGCGGCCTTTGCCGCTTTTCTCCGTGTCTTTGTAGTGGCCTTTCCGGCTATTCATGTCCAGTGGGCAGAGCTCCTCTGGATACTGTCAGCGGCCACAATGATATTTGGCAGTGTCGTGGCCATATCCCAGAAAAACATTATCAGGATGCTCGCCTATTCGAGTATAACTCACGCGGGTATTATACTGATGGGTCTCCTTGTATATAACAAAGTCGGCGTAGCCGGGATCCTTTTCTATTTTCTCGTCTATCTCTTTATGAACATGGGAGCCTTTGTCATAATTACCCATCTGCGTAGCGAGACCCGTGGAATTATACGCGGGGAGCACATAAGCGATTACAGCGGCCTTATATCCACGCGGCCTGTACTTGCTTTTTTAATGGCCCTCTTTTTGCTTTCTCTTGCCGGGATACCCCCGACGGGCGGTTTCGCGGCGAAGTTTTTCATACTCTCCGCCGCTGTAAAGGAACATTATTTCTGGCTTGCCTCTATCGGTGTTGTGAGCACCGTTATCTCGCTGTTTTTCTATGCGAGGGTCATCTTCTATATGTTCATAAAAGAGTACGAGTCAGGTCTTGAGCATCCGGCTACTGGTGTATGGTATAATATAGTACTCTTCTGCACTGCCGCAGGAACGGTCATTCTGGGACTTTATCCTGAACCCTTCCTTAATCTTGCCATAGAGGCGGCAAAACCCTTCTTCATGTAAGAGGTTATGGACTATGAGCGATACGCGAAAAAATACCATCGACCTTACGGAACTGCACTCCTCAAGGCCAAGTTGGTGGAGGCTGCCCTTTGACCCTACTACCAACTTCTCGCTCTTTGGTCTCTTTCTCATCGCTTTTGGATGGGCTCTGCCTACAAAGAGAACGGACATGACCCTTAACGATGAGTAGCATCTCTGTCTTATCCCCTGCAAAGATAAATCTACTGCTGAAGGTCCTTGGAAAAAGAGCGGATGGTTATCATGACCTCTACACCCTCATGGAGCCCATATCGCTATTTGATAAAATATCAATAGATTCAGTTGAAGGAGAGGGTATCTCCATTGAGTGCGCAGAGGCCAATGTCCCCTCAGACAGCTCCAATCTCGCTTGGAGGGCGGCTGACCTCTTTCTTGAATACACCGGCCTAACGAGGTCCCTCAGTATCAAAATAGAGAAATCCATACCCGTTGGCGCGGGACTCGGCGGCGGAAGCTCCAACGCGGCCTCTGTACTCATGGCCCTCAACAAACTGCTCCATACCGGCCTTGATGACGAGGAACTTAAGAAAATGGCCGAGGAGATAGGTTCTGACGTACCCTTTTTTATCCTTAAAAGCCCGGCACTGGCCACAGGCAGGGGAGAAGTCTTGCGACGAGTTTCACTTCCCGGCCTCTGCTATATACTCATAAATCCCGGTTTTTCCGTCTCCACGAGCTGGGTCTACAATAATTTGGACTTGACAAATAAACCTGAAGATAATATCTTATCTTATTCTGACAAGCTTTTTGAGAGCGTAACAACCCTTGTGGGTAATCTCACAAATGACCTTGAGGCCGTTACTCTCACGAAGTTTCCGGAAATTAGCGGCTTGAAAAAGCTTCTTATAAAATCGGGAGCAGACGGGGCTCTTATGTCAGGTAGCGGTTCTACTGTATTTGGTCTTTTCACTGAGGAGAAAAGAGCAGAAGAGGCCTTCAGATACCTGCGCGATAGTTCGGCCGGAAAGGGCAAAGCGATTTTTTTTGCAAGGGGCCTCTTGAAGGGGCAGTATTAAGGGAGGCCTGACGGAGCGGGTTGCGAGTTAAGTGAGGTGGGGCTACGGTGAAAGATGTTGTTGGACTTTACCCTACTCTCCCGGCGTCTCGTAATTAACATCTCAACTATGTGATTTTTCATTTTTTGTGTTTATGAAGTCACGTTATTAACAACCTGCCGTTATTACAACGGTCTTATTTTGCTTGCGGCATACCATCTACATGTTTTGGGGCGTCGCCAAGCGGCAAGGCACGGGGTTTTGATCCCCGTTATCGGAGGTTCGAATCCTCCCGCCCCAGCCATCATCTTTTTTTATAAACTTAATCACGGTAGATATCTCATAGATGAACAACATAAAACTTTTTTCAGGAAATTCAAATAAACCCCTCTCCATGGAGATTTCCTCCCATCTTGGCGTAGAGCTTGGCAATGTTGAGGTTAAGGCCTTCAGCGACGGTGAGATAAGCGTTGATATCCGTGATAGCGTGAGGTGCCGCGAGGTATATGTCGTCCAGTCTACTTCCAATCCCGGCAACCAGAATCTCATGGAACTCCTTATTATGCTCGATGCCCTCAAAAGGGCCTCGGCTCAGTCGATTACTGCTGTAATTCCTTATTACGGCTATGCGCGCCAGGATAGAAAAGTCGCGCCGAGGTCGCCAATATCGGCAAAGCTCGTCGCCGATCTCATTGCCACTGCCGGAGCCACGCGCGTTGTATGCATGGACCTGCACGCCGGGCAGATTCAAGGTTTTTTTGATATCCCCGTTGATAATCTTTATGCCACTCCCGTTCTGCTCGATCATATAAAATCTCGTTTTCATGATAATGTCGTCATAGTCTCTCCTGATGCTGGCGGCGTCGAGAGGACTCGTGCCTTTGCCAAGAGGCTTGGCGCGTCCATAGCCATTATAGATAAGCGCCGTTCCGGCCCCAATGTTTCAGAGGTAATGCACGTCGTAGGTGATGTTGCGGGCAAGACCACCATACTGCTTGACGATATGATAGATACGGCCGGAACCATTACGCAGGCGGCTATAGCCCTTGAGGGCTTCGGCGCCAAGGAGGTCTATGCCTGCTGCACTCATCCCGTGCTCTCCGGGCCGGCCATAAGCCGCATCAATGATTCGCCGATAAAGGAAGTAGTGGTGACCAACACTATACCCCTTGGTGATAAGGGCAGTCTTTGCGGCAAGATAAAGGTAGCCTCCATAGGCCCCCTTCTTGCCGAGGCGATAAAGAGAATACATAGCGGGGGTTCAATAAGTTCTCTCTTTGTCTGAGAGAAACGGATTTTTCCCTAAACAAGACATTGTTTAACCTAACTTAAATGATATGCACGGAGGAGTTTTAATGGAACGCGCAGAGGTAAGCCTGCAGGCAGGCATAAGAGACATTACTGGTAGAGCAACGGCCAGACAATTGAGAAGAGATGGGTTTACGCCTGCCGTACTCTACGGTCCGGATATAGAAAGCTCCATGTCTCTCAGTATCAACAGGAAAGAGCTTGAAAGGGCCTTGCATATGCCTGCCGGGGCTAATGTGATTGTCTCCCTTGATATAAAGGGAGATGAAAAAAGAACGGCCATGTTTAAGGAAGTTGTTCGTCACCCTGTCAGCAATACCATAGAGCATGTTGACCTTATTCATATTATTTATGGCACACTGATTTCTGTTGAAGTGCCGATACACATTATAGGTAAGGCCAAGGGACAGGTCCTCGGCGGTATTCTTCAGCACGATATCAGGAAGATGACTGTTGAGTGTATGCCTAAGAGCATCCCTGACAGCCTCGAAGTCGATATCACTGAGCTTGGCATCGGTGATTCCATTCACTTGAAGGACATAGCTCTTCCTGAGGGCGTGAAACTTACTGATGACGAGGACATTACCGTGCTTTCTATTGTGGCTCCCGCGTCAGAGGAAACTGTTGCCACCGGTGAAGAGGCCGCCGAAGAGCTTGCGAAGAGTTTCGAGGACAAGGGTGAAGCCGGCTCCGAAGAGGAGTAGTCCCGGGGGGCCTCTACAAGAGGTTTTTTTTAAGTTATTTACGGTCTCACATTCTCAGGCCTGTAGTCCTGATATGTACGCATTAGGCAATCATTGCTACAGGCCGTTGTAATACTTATATACAGGACAGAATATTTGTTACTTATCGCGGGCCTCGGAAATCCCGGCGCTGAATATGAAAATACTCGTCACAATGCGGGGTTCATGTTTCTTGAGAGGCTTGCGGGCTTCCATGGTATAAAATGCACCATGCGCGCGCCTGGTGCGCTTTGGGGCAGAGGCTCTATAAACGGGCATGATGTGGCGCTTTTAAAGCCCATGTCTTTTATGAACCTCAGCGGCAAGGCCGTTGGGGCCTTTGTACGGAAGTTTTCTCTTTCTCTTGATTCTGTTCTTGTGGCCTATGATGATTGTGAACTCCCCCTCGGCTCTGTCAGGATAAGGCCATCGGGCGGGAGCGGCGGACACAAGGGGCTGGCCTCTGTAATCAACACCCTTGGAGGCAGTGATTTTCCAAGGCTCAGGCTTGGCATCGGCAGGCCTGAGTTCGGAGACCTTACTTCTCATGTTCTCGGCTCCTTCAGACGCTCGGAGCGCGAGATACTTGAAGATATGCTTGAACGCGCGGTCCAGTCTATTGATGTTTTTGTAAGTGAGGGGATTGCGAGCGCTATGAACAGGTTTAATTAGGCTATTAACGGGCAGTCTTTTTTTCGACAGCCCCTCATCGTGAGCTAAAAATTTTTACGGAAGGAGTTAAGGAAAATGACGGGATTTCTTACTACTCTCGCGCCTCTGCTTGGTATCGGCGGTCTTGTCCTTGCCGGTGTCATGTATCTTATCGTTGTCAGCCGACCTGATGGTGACTCGAAGATGCGTGAAATAGCGAAGCTTATTCATGACGGTGCAATGGTCTACCTGAAGAGGCAGTACAAGATACTCTTCATCGTCGTAATCATAGCGGCCATAGCCCTTACAATCTTTATCGGTTTTGCTACTGCCGTAGCCTATCTCTTCGGCGCCTCCTTCTCCATGCTAGCCGGATACTTCGGCATGATGGGCGCTACAAAGGCGAATGTAAGGACAGCCGAAGCGGCAAAACGATACAAACCCAACGCCGGTAAGGCCCTCAGCGTGGCATTTATAGGCGGCTCTGTAATGGGTCTCTCCGTGGCGAGCCTCGGACTTGTGGGCATAGGAATATTTTTCTACTTATACGGGTACCCCGAGACCTCTTCCGTGATAAACGGCTTTGCCATGGGGGCTTCTTCCATAGCGCTTTTTGCCAGGGTTGGCGGCGGCATATATACGAAGACCGCCGATGTAGGCGCCGACCTTGTTGGTAAGATAGAGGCCGGTATCCCTGAGGATGACCCCCGTAACCCCGGTGTCATAGCCGATAACGTGGGAGATAACGTAGGCGACGTGGCCGGGCTCGGCGCGGACATATTCGAGTCCTATGTAGGCTCCATCATCGCCACCATAGCCCTCGGCGCTACTGTAATAGCAGGTTCTACCTCTGCGAGGCTCGGAAGTAGCATGTCCCTCATGTCATATCCTCTCATCCTTGCCATGATGGGGCTTATCGCCTCTGTCATAGGCGTAGGTGCGATGAATTATCTTGAAAGGTTCAATCCTGCGGCGGCCCTGCGCTACTCTACTTTTATTGCAACAGGAATTTTTCTCGTCCTTGCTTTTTTCAGTACATTTTTATCACATGTCGCCGTGACCGTTTACGTGGCCGTCTTCGCGGGCTGTCTATGCGGAATAGCCATCGGTCTGATTACGGAGTATTACACCTCTGCCGGGCCTGTCCACAGGATAGAGAAGGCGAGCGAGACGGGGCCCGCTACGAACATCATCAGCGGACTTGCCGTTGGGCTTGAGAGTACGGTCCTGCCGCTTATCGCTATCTGTATCGCCATATTTGTAGCTAACCATTTTGCCGGGCTCTACGGCATAGGCATCGCCGCCGTTGGCATGCTCGCCACCACCGGCATCATTATGAGCGTTGATGCCTACGGCCCCATAGCCGACAACGCCGGAGGCATTTCCGAGATGAGCGGTCTCGGTGAAGA
Organism: uncultured Thermodesulfobacteriota bacterium; assembly: GCA_964474975.1. Lineage (GTDB taxonomy): Bacteria > Desulfobacterota > GWC2-55-46 > GWC2-55-46 > JADFVP01 > JAJRZX01. The sequence continues at coordinate 3,573 of CAYYUX010000002.1, read as the reverse complement.
CGTACGTGAGATAACGGACAGCCTTGACGCCCTCGGCAATACAACGGCGGCCATCGGCAAAGGCTTTGCCATAGGTTCGGCGGCTCTTACGGCCCTTGCCATGTTCTCCGCATACAGTCAGGCCATTACCATGAAGCTCGGACACAGCTTCGATATTGTTATCACAGACCCCAAGGTTGTAATTGGTCTCTTTATCGGCGGCACCCTGCCCTTCCTCATCGGCGCCCTTACAATGACAAGCGTAGGCAAGGCGGCCTTTAAGATGGTAAATGAGATACGCAGGCAGTTTAGAGAAATTCCCGGTCTCCTTGAGGGTAAGGAGGGCGTAAAGCCCGATGTCGCTAAATGCATAGACATCAGCACCAAGGCCGCCCTTACGGAGATGATACTTCCCGGTCTTATAGCCCTTTTTATGCCCATTATCATAGGTTTCATCCTCGGTCCTTACGCCCTTGGAGGCATGCTTGCAGGGGCCACGGTGACTGGCGTGCTTCTTGCCATATTCATGGCCAACGCAGGCGGTGCCTGGGATAATGCCAAGAAATTCATTGAGCAGGGCTCTCATGGAGGCAAGGGCTCAGACGCCCATAAAGCGGCTGTTGTCGGTGATACAGTCGGAGACCCCTTCAAAGATACCTCGGGGCCTTCCATGAACATCCTCATAAAGCTTATGAGTGTTGTTGCCCTCATTATCGCCCCTCTCCTTGTCTGAGACGGGGCCTTTTTTGGCGTGATGTAGTAGTGGATTGTGTGTAGGAGTAAGCCCTGGACTTGTCTGTGTTTAAAAGTTGCAGGCCTCTACCCTTATCATAATAGGTGCTTAATCGGGGCGGTTAGATAAGACCGCCCCGATTCTTTTTAATGATAGAGTCGCCTTTAGCTCAGAGGCGTTGTAATGATAAGTGCAGTACTCTAAAGAGGTTTATATTCATGGGTTTTAACTGCGGTATAGTCGGGCTTCCCAATGTGGGTAAATCCACGATATTTAATGCCATGACAAACGCCGGCGCCGCCTCCTCCAATTATCCTTTCACCACAATAGACCCCAATGTCGGCATGGTTGTACTGAGAGACGAGAGGCTCGATGCCCTTGCCGCTCTTGTGGAGCCCGATAAGCTTACTCCTACGGCAGTTGAGTTTGTAGATATTGCCGGACTTGTAAAAGGCGCGTCCCGCGGCGAGGGACTCGGCAACCGCTTTCTCGGTAATATCCGTGAGGTGGACATGATAGCCCATGTGGTGCGCTGTTTCAGCGACCCGGGCGTAGTCCATGTGGCTGGCAAAATATCCCCCGTAGACGATATAGATGTGGTTGAGACGGAGCTCATGCTTGCCGACCTTGATACTGTTTCAAGGAGGCATAGTCGAACGGTCAAGCTCGCCAAATCAGGGGACAAAGAGGCCATACGCATGCTCGCTGTCTATGAAGAGCTCAAAGAGGCTCTCGAAGACGGCAGGCCGGCGAGGAGCGTTCTTACTGATGAGACGCGGCCTCTTGTTAAAGACCTCTCTCTTATTACTGCCAAACCTGTTATATATGTTGCTAATGTTGGTGAGGATGACCTCGGGGGCGAAAGTTCCGCCGCCAAAAGTGTGCTTGAGGCCTCAGAAAGGCTTGGCGGTGCCTATGTGGCTATGTGCGGCTCCATTGAGTCGGAGCTATCGGAGATGGACCCTGAAGAGAGGAGCGAATTTCTTGAGGGGCTTGGCCTAAAGGAATCGGGGCTTGATAGACTGGCGCGCGTCTCATACGATTTGCTTGGTCTCATAACCTTCTTTACTGCAGGCAAGCAGGAGGTAAGGGCATGGACTGTTCGAAATGGGGCAAAGGCCCCTGAAGGCGCCGGTGTAATTCATACGGATTTTGAACGCGGTTTTATTAAGGCCGAGGTGATAAAATACGAGGACTACATCAAGTGGCAAGGCGAGACCAAATGCCGCGAAAAGGGCCTTGTAAGGATTGAAGGCAAGGATTACCTCCTCCGTGACGGTGATATTCTCCATTTCAGGTTCGCTCTCTAACGTTCCAAATCAATTCTTATTCGTAAAACCCCCTCTTTGCTACTACACAGTCTCTATTTCATAACAACGGAATATTTAAACAGAAAAGGTATTTATAAATATGTTCTTGACAAGAACATAAATATACTGTATAATAATTATCATAATAAGTGGAAAAAATACTTAATGTCAATTGGCGGTAGATACTTCAACGATGGAATTCTTCTCCGATATACGTAATTGCCTGTATCGTAAGTATTTTTTGGGGATTTGTATAATCTTCCGTCCGTTAGTTCCTTTTTTCCTCTACACATAAAAAGTTAAATAGAGTTATTTTTTTTGTTTCCAGTGTGACTGATACGCACTTGGGGCCATTTCGGGCCTTTTAATCTTCAAGATACGCTACTACTTAAGAGAGACGGGGTTTGGCGGATAAAGTCAAGATAGAGGCAGATATTTTTTACGGTAAACTTAACGGTGATGGCCTGAGTCTCCGCGATCTTTTGTGGCCTCTTTCCGGTCTAAGCCCAAGGGAGAGGGCTGTTTTTGTTGAGTATCATTACTGGAGCACGCATATGAGGGTTGTAGCTAAGAGTCATAGAATTTCACTTGGGAGGGCCTATGAAATACTCTACCGGTCTGAAGAAAAAGTCGCATCTGCAAGGGCACAGGAAAAGGCGAAGGAAGATATCCATCTCAACCCCTGAGGCGGAGCCCATGGTGAGCTGGAGCGAGTACAAGACCATTAGGCAGTATCAATCTCTCGGAGATGTCCTCGACGAGTTCAGAATTTATGGCTTTTCTGCCGGTATGGAGCATATCCTTGAGAAGAATATGGTCTATGAGAGAGATAATGGCCATTACTGGCTAACTTCGGATAAAAAGAAATGACGATTGTCTTACCATGCCATGTGTTTAGAGTTTTTTTCTGAGAACTCTTAGCATCTGATATTGCCTTTTATATATCTCTCAACAAAAAAATATATTTAGAAATATATGCCGCGCAGATCTTGGATTGCGCGGCATTTTTTTGTCTTAATTTTGGCCGTGAAGCCTTGGGGGTAGAATAATTTACCCTTTTTTGTCTTTTTAAAACGGGTAGATAAGCTCAAAGGGGTAGAAAAAAAACACCATAGTGTATAGATAACAAAAAAATACATCAGGAGGTTACAGCTATGAACGATGTTTCCCGTATTGGTGCAGATGCTTCCGACGGACTTGATTGGTTTAAATACCGTCAGCTTGGAAGAAAAAAGGTCCTCCTGAGAGAGCCTGAGAGATGTCTTGAATGCGGTCGGGTATTTATCAGCCTCTATCCCATCGGTAGATGCGTGGACCACGATGGGCTTGAGGAGATTTAGCCTTGGTTATTATTGAGGCAGGTGATGGCCTCTCAGAGTTGCGCCACATTAAAAGCGCTGAGGCGGCCGGGGATCTTCTGAGTAGATTGCACCTTGATATTGAACAAGAGGCCGCGGAGCGGCCGGCTGAGAACAAGGTAAAGGTCAAGGAGAAAAAGCGGTCCCAAGGGGCCGAAGTGGCCGCTGATACAAAGGAGCCGACACCTCTCGA
>CAYYUX010000001.1:0-75568 GCA_964474975.1 uncultured Thermodesulfobacteriota bacterium | reverse complement strand
GCGGAGGCGCGCCAACGGGATGAAAATTGATGGCCGGTGCGCTCCATGAGGGAGACAATATGAAAAAGCCTGCGAGCATGGCAAAGAGGGCGAGGTAGAGGAGTAGAAAATTCAAAAAATCCCTTGGCTGTAATAGAAGCCATACGGGCATGACGCTTGCGGCAAAGGCGTATGCAAGAAGAACCCATGTCCACGAACCCGCCGTGACTCCTGTTATGGGCATGTAAAGGCCCGCAAGAGTGGTTATGAGCATGGCGACAAAACCCATGACAATAAGAGGCTTAAGGGGCCAGCGCATTTTGTAATACAAAAACCCTATGGCCATGGCTATAAGCATGAGGCTGAATGTGGGAAAGACTGCCTCGGGGTGCGCAGTTTTGGGGATATTCGCGGCGTCAGGTGCGGCGAATAGCCCTGCTATTACAAGGACGAATACGCCCATAGCAAGGGCGAGGAGAAAAAATATTACAAGTAGAAAGAGGAGCCTCGCGCGCGGATGTATGACGTGCTTTGCAATGGTTCCTACGCTCTTTCCGTTATGGCGTATGGAGAGTACAAGGCTGGAAAAATCATGCACCGCGCCAACCATGAGCGTACCCAGCACTACCCAGATTAGCGCCGGGAGCCACCCCCATATAACGGCTATGGCAGGGCCGAGCATGGGGGCAAGCCCGGCAACAGAGGCGTAGTGATGGCCAAAGAGGATATATTTATTCGAGGGTAGATAATCAACATCGTCCCTCAGGCGATGCGCGGGCGTAGGGGTCTTATCACTAAGGTTAAAAATCCGGCGGGCAAGAACCCGCTTCGCGTATAACCTGTAGAACAGGTAATAAAGAACAAGGGCGATTATGGTGAGTTTTACAGGGGTCATGGCGTCATCTGTAAATGTTTTTAATTATAAATTATCGCATATTTTTCTATCTTGCCGGATTGGTGAAGTAAAGCGCCGCCCATCAAGAGATAAGCTCTTTCAGCGCATCCTCATAGACACGTAAATCACCCTCTGAAAAGAGATTGAAACGCACAAGTTTTACGACCCTATCTTTTTTCAAGAACTCAATGACTGTTTTAAGGGCTATGGGCGCGGCCTCGGCAATGGGATAACCGTAGACGCCTGTGCTGATGGATGGAAAGGCAATGCTCTTTATGCCTTTTTCAGAGGCTATTCTCAAAGACTCGGAATACACCGATGCCAATAACTCCGCCTCGCCCTTTGAGCCAACCTGATATACGGGGCCAACGCCGTGGATAACGTAACGGGCCTTTAGATTACCGCCGCCTGTGATAACGGCCTTGCCCGTGGGACAGCTTCCAATTTTACGGCACTCGGCCATGATGGACGGTCCCCCTGCCCTGTGTATGGCACCGTCCACTCCGCCGCCTCCTACGAGGCGGGAGTTGGCGGCGTTGCCTATGGCCTCAGTCTCTTCCTCCGTAATATCGCCTCTGATGAGGGAGAGTACGGCGCCCTTTATCTCTACTTCCATGGTTTTGACTATTTATTAGCACCGCTTTAAGACGGCTGGCTGTGCCTTCTCATGGTTTTTGTGTGCTAACCTCGTAATGAGAAGAACTAAGGGACCTTGATTTTATCCGGATAAATCCCGCCTCTTTCACAAGGGCCTTTACTTCTTTTATGGTAAGCCTCTCCTCAACGGGCGGCCCCTCTGCCTCTTTCTTCTTTTTCCACTCAAGGATAAGGAGCCTCGCCCCGGGCTTTAAGAGCCTTTTCAGCTCAAGGATAAAGGATGATTTAACCTCGGCCTCATGTAGCACATGGGCAAGGAGGAGAAAATCAGAGATATTATCAGGTAGAGGGACAGAACTTTCTTTAGAAACGATACATTTTACATTGGCAGGCGGATTTCTTTTGTTCAGCTCAGTAAGCATGAGGGGCTCTGTATCAACGCCATAGGCCAGCCCCTTAGCCCCAACAATACGGGCCGCAGGGAGTGTAAAAAACCCCGGGCCGCAACCTATGTCAATAAAAACCTGCCCACTCGAAAGGCCGGCTTCAAGAAGAAATTGGCGTGGTTTGACCTCTCTAACCCTCTTTACGCTCAAGAGGCGGCTGATGTGATTGGGGTTGAACTTGTGCATACAGCGCCCCCTTATATCCCGCCGAGCCTCAGGAATACGGCGAATATTACGATGATTATCCCAAGAACAAGGTTGGAGCGGCCAAAGACCTTGGCAATGGTAGTAAACCTCTTCGAGCCGCGCGCCTTTGGTCCGAGCCAGAAGTCATGAACAAGGCTCGATATTACGAGTATGGCAACAAAGGTAAGTTTTATGGATAAGGCCCTTCCAAGGGGTGTGCCATGGAGGGCTGAGGTAAATATGGCATGAGGCCAGAGGCCGTGAAGGCCATGAAATACAATAGGGCCTGTGATTAGCAGAATGATTATGGCTGTCCAGCCGTATCTGCGGTATTTTTTGCCCACAACCTGGTATACCTTTGACCTCTCCTGAGGTGTAGGCAGTGTCATAAGAAATGGCGCGAGTATGAGGGATATGAAGAGCATTCCTCCAACCCAGAATATAGCCGATGAAATATGAAGAAAAAGAGCGAACTTTAGAAGCATCAGAGAACCTTTCCAGAAAAATATTATGGGGCGCGGCCCCTCTCAAGGTAAAAGTCCGGGACTCCGTCTGCCTTTCTGAACCCCAGTTTAGTGATTATAAGGCATTTTATCCCCCGGGGCAAGACGGAAGCTGACAAAGAGACAGTAACATCTCTTTAGGAAGACTCTGAGCCCATGAAAAAGGACGGCCTAAAAGAGAACACAGTACCCTTGCAAAAGAGGCTACCCTGTGTTAAAAAAAAAGGATAGGAATATAATACAAAATAGTATCTATCAAGCGGGATTATATGATTATCAGCTGTGAAAAATGCGAGACAAAATACCGCCTTGACGAATCAAAGTTATCCTACAGCTCTGTGAAGGTTCAATGCTCAAAGTGCGACCATATTTTCATAGTTACGGCTGTAGATGACGATAAGAAAAAAAGCGGTATTAGGGACAAAAAGCCCGCCAAGACGGGCATTGTTCCTGATGAAAAGGTAACCCCTGATAAAGAATCACCCTTTGATAGCACGCCTGAAATAGCCAAAGATAAAACCCCTGACGAGCCCAAGGAACGCGCAGACGAAAAGGATGAGGATCAATCAACCCCGAAAGAAGGCTCCGATGATATAGATGATTTTTCCTTTGAGGGTGATATTACCCGGCCTATAGAGAGCGATGATAACAAGACAAATGTCTCGGGTCCGGGAAAAGCGACTTCAGAGGGAGAAAAAACCACAACCGTAGAAAGAGGCTCGGAACCGATACCACGGCAATCTACAGCCCATGAGCCATCCCACATAACGGCGGAGCGAGACGAGCCGAAAGGTGAAGAAAACAGAGAGGCGCCCCTGCCATGGGAAGTGAGCTCCAATTCCTTTGACCTGTCTTTTGGCACAAAAGAATATAAACCCCGATACGAGGACGAGCCGAACCACATTGACGAGAATAGCCCGGAAGAAAAAGACACCCCCCTCTCCCCTGAGCCTGAAGCGGGCGATACGGGGTCTGCGGAAAATATAATCAATGAAGACGACGAGGGCGATGAGTCGGCTATATTAAGCGAGATAGAATTTGAACTGAAAGATCTCCTTAAAGAAGCCGGTAAAGCCTCAGGCGGCTCTGTTGATACTGCTGAGGAAGGCGGCGGCGATGAGGCAAGCCTTTCATTTAATGAAAACAACGTAAAGACCGCACCTACTGATACGATGACCTTTGATAATGAGTCAACAAAAAAAGAGGCGGTCACACCTAATCATACATTTTCCATCCCCGATACACCGACAGAGCCTGAAGAGACAAAAAAAACCGGTATTACGGGGATTATCGCCATTATAGTAATAATAATTGCCATATCGGGCGCGCTGATATATATGAAGACAAGACCTGAGAGCGCCATGATGGCAGAGCCTTCAGGAGCGAGCCCCCTTGAGATAGAAGCAACAAAGGGCTATTACGTAGTCAACAAGGATGGCGGCAGGATTTTCGTCATAGAGACCATGCTGAAAAATATTACTGATGGACCTGTAAAAATAAGCGGAATAAGAGGGCTTGTAATGGATTCCTCTGGCAAAGAGATGGCGCGCAAGATAGTCTCCCCCGGAAGAGTCGTAACTGACGAAGACATTAGAAACCTCCCCGTAGAGACGCTTCTCAAATCATTTCGCGATACATCCGCCGGTACCATGCCGAAAAAATCTACTATACCTACTATGATACTTTTTACAGACCTTCAAAAGGCTGTCGCCGAGTACGGCATAGACGTTCTACGTTGATTTCCTCTTTTCCGACCTTTCCGGCAATATATTTTATTCGCTATTACAGGGCGTTAAAAAATAGCAGGTTTTTTTGATTCATCAAGAAAAAGCCTGTGCGTCTATTGCCTGATTGAATATAAAAAACTACCACTGACAAAGATACCTTCGGCAGAAAAATCGGTGCTGAGAATAACGGAAATGGCGGCAAGGGCAAGAGGGCTAAAAAGGGATGAAAGACAGGTATGCGGGAAGAATCATCTCTGTTAGGCTAAAAACTTAACTGACTCAAGGGCAGGCGGGCGGAAGTATAGAGGCTGACTCATCAAGACGTAAGACGTAGCTTCTGCCATTAAAGCGCAGAGAATACAATTAGATAATAAGTACATAGTACATAAGGCAAAAGAAAGAGACTTAAAAAAAAATAACTACTTAACCAACTTTGGTTGTTAGATGAATTACTTTTTTTCTTCTTTTGGAGTAATGTCTATTTCGTTATCCTCAGCGGCCTGTTTGAAGTTTTTTATGGCCTTACCCATACCGGAACCTATCTCCGGCAATTTTCCAACGCCAAAGAGTATGAGTATAATGACCAGTATTACAACAAGTTCAGTCGTTCCCAGTCCAAACATGAGTTATCTCCATTATAGATGCTAAATGTAAGAGGTTTTGCCTCTTAAACAAAAACCATGAAATGAGGGTAATTTATAGAATTACCTTTAAAAAAACATATCAAGATAAAAACAAATGAGAAAATCTGCACCCGGGAAAACACGTATAAAGAAAGGTAATGTAAGATTGTGTCCCTTTAGGTAAGCCCAAAGTCTCTCACGCAACAAAAAACATACTGTCCTTTCTAAAATTTTGGCAGAATAAGAGTATCGTGTCAATAAAAAAAACTTTTTCCCAGGACCCGCAAGGGTTCAAATACTTTCTTATAATCTCCCTATGCCTCCATGGCGTACTATTGTGGTCTATACTTTATTTAAGCCATGAGGGCGGTTGGCTGGCTCGAAAAAGGGTTCAGGTAAAGAAGCCGGAGTATGTCCAGGTCGTGGAACTGCCGCCGAATTACAAGTTCCCGGGCAGTTCCCTGGCGCCGCCTAAGAAGCCTAAACGCTATGCCGATAAGACAAGCGTTGTCGAAAAAGAAAACATACCCGGCGGTAAAGCTATACTGATTCGCCCAATCTCCGGCGCCATAGCCGGAAAAAAGTCCATGGCTTCAAGAGGGACAAAGGCCAGAAAAGCAACAAAAACGGGAAAAGCGGCAAAAAAAACCGCTGGAATTGCTAAACCAAGGAGGATTTTCAAGACTAAAAAAGGCGCCGCCACGGGCAAGGGCATAAAAAAAGCACAAATAGACCCGCAAAAAAAGGCAATCGCCGCGTCTGCGAAGGCAGAACCCCGTAAAAATGAAAAGCTTGAGGACAGAGCCGCCCTGCCATTGACTGAGGGAGATATACTGCTACCGAATAAAAAGAAAAAAAGCACTAGGATAAAGCATAAAACCAGTAAAACAACAAAAAAACGCTCCCTCTCCGCCTCAAAAGGCAAAGGCCATGAAAAAGGCGGTGGCGGCAATACGCTTAATCCCGATGCCGGTCATAACAAAGCCGCGGCCAATGCTCCGGCCTCACGTTTCAGGCCCAACCTGCTGCTGAGCGACAACAAGGTATCGGAGCTGGCGCGTAGATATCAGGGTTCCGGGCCACACACAAAGAGCAAGACTCTCATGCTCAACACCTCGGAGCTTAAGTATCAGAAGTATCTCATCGAGCTTCGGCATAAGATTGAACAGTACTGGGAATACCCGAGGTCTGCGGCGATGCGCGGCTGGGAGGGTAAACTCTTCATCGACTTTACCATAAAAAGGGACGGTACCATCACCGATGTACGGCTCAGCAGGTCTTCACGGTATCCCATCCTTGATGACGCGGCCATAACTGCGCTGAAGCTCTCATCGCCCTTTACTACCTTTCCAAAAAACTTTAAGATAGATGAGCTTAGGATTCACGGCCAATTCGTCTACAACCTCATCAACTTCTCAAACAATTAAGAGACTACATGCCGGGCTTTTGCCCGCCGAAGACAGCGAGTTCAAAAGATTTAAAAAAGCAATCCACCTCAATAAAGCCGCATTCCCTTAGCCATCGTATCTGAGAGCCCAATGCAGAGAGGACGCCCGCCTCTTCTGTCATCCTCTTCAGAAAAACATCCCTCACCTTTTCAAAATCAGCTGGACCGCCCTGACTTTCGTGGTATGCCTTAAGATGCCCGATAAAAATATTGTCAGAGATATCCCTGAGATGCTCTGTAGGAGAAGCAACGTGGTCGATATTTATAAAGAGCCCCCCTGGGCTGAGCAACTCGAAAATAGCCTTATATATTGCGCGCTTTACCTCGGCGGTCTGATGGTGTATGGCATAGCCTGAGACTATGACGTCAAAGTTTTTTTTAGATATGCCGCATGCCTTGGAGGGCCAATCAGGGCATGAGAAATCAGCCCGCACAAATTCCAGAGACGCGGCCTGCCCCGCCAGGGTCTCGCGGGCCTTTTTGAGCATGGGCATGGAAAAATCAAGAAGCACGCCTCTTGCTGATGGATATCGGGACAATATCGCCCTTGAGAGGATTCCGTCACCGCAACCAAGGTCGAGAAAAGATGATATGCCGTGCCCCTCGATAAGATTCATCATTGTCTCTATCTGTGCATCAAAAAAAGGTATGGCCCCCCTTATACCCTCGAGAAACAACTGCACCTGCTCGTCGACTTTCCAGATTTCATCAACCCTCTTCATAGCGCCTCCTTGTCTTTCACTGCAAATCTTAAAGTTACATGGAAGAGTGTTATGCGATCAAGCTAATATTGACGACTTAAGTCAATAGAGAGCTTTTGCGCCATTATTCAGTGCCAAGGCTGATAGACGCAAGAGCTTGTGCTTATATATTTTCATGGAATAGAAGGGTGCCGGGAAACAACAGCGGTTTCAAGCATAACAGGACGCAAGGAAGACCTTCAGGCCGCCTTAATCTTTCGATTATGAGCAGAGATACCATCATAAGTACTGTCTTTGCTACGAAGGTCCAGCATGGGAACAACGCCCATGAGAGAGACGCCCACTGATAAAACACCTGTTATAAATAAAAACATCACAAGGAGATGGTCTCTCAGCACAGAGTCAAAGACCATGCGCGCGCTGAAACATATTATTATTAAGGATAACAATAGGGCATAAAAATCACGTTTTTTTATAAATGCCCTCAATGATATAACTATAATACTTATTATAAAGGCCAGAAAAAGCCCCACGCCGGGAAGGCCTGCGCCAATGGCAATATCCATCATACTGCTGTCGCTGTTATAACCCACACCTCTATTATAACGCCCTTGAAGATAATGGCCGAAGGCGTTTCTACCGAAACCAATTCCCAGAGGGTAATTGCGTATTATATCCACTCCCACTCTATACTTAACAAACCTTATGAAGTTTGATCTGTTGACAGGCCTGTTATCAGGCAACGTGGGAAATACGAAGTCCGAGGCAAAAGCCAGTATTGTAGCCGGCTCCTCCTCCTGCATTACAAGGTCAAGGCTATCTTTTAACTCGCCCCACCGGCTGTCACTTTTATACGTAAAGGCAAGCACGGCAAAGCAGAGAGGCAAGATGATGAGAGAGGCAAGGAGCGCCTTCCTGCGCGCCTCACCTCCGGCAAAAAAGAGTATTAAGATGGCGCCCGCTATGATGGCCGGTATCTCCACAATATTTCTCATGCCCGTAAGAAAAGAACTGCCCGCAACAAGGAGCAAGAAAATTACAATCAAGGGCCAGGGTGCCTTGATAAACCTTTTTTTATATACGATTCGAACAATGGACTCTGATATCAAGAAAACAAAAAAAAGGCTCGTGAGGAGGCTTCCGTCTATAGGGCCAATGGTTAAGCCGCCCACACCGGCAGTCATGGCTGTCAGTCCATTAGAGGCATTGGCGGCGCAGGTGTTTGTTATAATGCAGTAAATACCGTCTACGTTAATGGCAAGGACGTGTACGGCAAGCGTCCAGAACATGATTGCCACCACCGCAGAAATCTTAATAATCCCTTTTCGAGAAATAGCGGCAAGACCAAGACCAAAGACGAGAGAGAGTGAGCCCATTACCCACTGCGTCTTAATCTCATGCAACGCCCATGTAGTGTCTTTTGAGATAAAGAGGGCTACGATAAGAACCCATGCGATAAAAATGAAATATAACGCGACCTGCACTTTCAATGAGCTGAAATACTTAGGTATTTCAGCACCACTTCTGCGAAGGAGGATAAAAAGTATGATAAGTGAGATAAAGAGCGCTGATTCCCTTATGGTAAGCGTATGCGGTATGGGAAGTATAAAAAGAAAAAGCCCCACAAAGAGGAGCAAAATTTTGTTGAGATTATTCTGAAGGGAACCTAAAAGAGAAAAAGACAAATGATACCTCTCCGCATACATACAAGGGGAAAAATTAAGAATGAATCATTGCACTTAGGCCTTTGGAAATGTTAACACCTCCATAAATAAGAGTCAAACAGCTTTTACACCTGTAATTTATAACGCAGGGAGGCAGTTTCCATCAGAGGAAGTACCTCCTGCCATGGAGGAAAGGCAGGTCTCTACTTAAAAAGAACCCTCGACATGAATGGGCAAATCCCCGAATGGAAGAGGATTGATCCCACGGAATATAGAATAAGGAAATCGCATCACAAGCGCTGTCAGCCATTAAAGACCTTGAGATTACTTACCATTGTTTCCCTTTCCTTCATAAGCGAGACCCTGTTTCGCCCTCTCATCTTGGCGTTGTACAGGGCGCGGTCGGCACGGTTTATCAACCCGTCGGCGTCTTCATCTCCATCAAGCATGGCCGCAACACCTATGCTTACAGAAGGCCTGATATTAACTCCTCCTATTAATACCTGATCCGCAAGCCTCTTCCGTAGCCTGTCAAGGGGATTCATGGCCTGTTTGTCATCTGTCTCAGGCAGAATTATGAGAAACTCGTCGCCTCCATACCTGAAAACAACATCGTTTTCGCGAAGCCAATGCTTGATGGCAGTTGAGATATGCCTCAAGACCTGATCGCCGACCTGATGGCCGCATGAATCGTTAATGAACTTGAAGTTATCGACATCTACCATGGCAAGGGTTAATTTCCGCTCTGTTCTGCCAACGCGGGCGTACTCTTCCTTGAGCCTGGCCATGCCGGCCTTTCTGTTATAAACGCCGGTTAGTTCATCAAAACTCATACTCGAACGAAGCTCATCATAAGAATTATCCAGACGCCTCCCTGCCCGCTCTTTATAGTATCTGAATATAAAAAAATAATTTGCACCGCAAAAAGCCAGGGCGCTTACAAATAAGGTAGGCTCTATCCATTGGTTTTCCGTTTTGAGAAAATGAGCGGCAGTAAGGGTAAAGAAGAAAAAACCATTGAGCCATACAAGCCCCCTCAAATCACGGACAAGCTCCGAAGTAAGGCACTGCATTGTCATAACAATATCCTCCCCCATTTGTTTAATAATTGGTTACCTTCGCGCTAATAATAAGCAAAAACCGGGCCAATACACAAAAACCTTGTAATCGGGAGATATTATTCTGAAGTGACAATAAGTTGCTCGATAGTGCGGGAAAATCAGCTGATATGCGGCATATTTTGCCTCATAGGTATACTGCCCCTGCTTTTACCATTAAGGCAGATAGATTACTGTACACATATTTATGGGCTATGCACAAAAAAGCAGGAAGGCCGTCCCGTATTGCGGGACGGCCCTGTTGACAGCGGGTTTTATTGCGGGGATAGGGCGGGTTCTTGAGGTTGCATGGTCTGCCCGGGTATGGTTTGGGCAGAATAAAGAAGCCTTTGGTTTTTAGCGGATAATGATGACGAAAATTAAGACTATGATGCCATGGCGTTTATAGAGGTCAAGACATCGGCCTCGCCCCTTGTAATATTAAACATCTCAATTACCTTTTCAACAGGCTCGCCTCTCTTAAGAAGATTACGGGCGGCGCTGTAATCCGCCTCATATTCATTGTCTCTCTCGGAGGCGGAGTGTACATCGGCAAGGGCTCCATCAAGTCTATTTATTATATTGTTTAATGTCTCATGCTTGGCGGCCATTTCTTTTTTCTCTGCCTCAAGGTTCTCTATACCTTTACGCAACGCAAGAAGGGCCTCTTCAGTGTCTTTATCAGCCCCAGACGCGGCTCCGGGTCTCGATTTACCCATCGCCAGAAGCGCACATAGGATGAGAGCCGTTATAATTATATCCGCTATAAGAAGTATCGAGTATTCCATCCTATCTCCTTAAGATACGAGTGCGGCAATGACTCATGCCATAATATCAACTCCCCTTTCTCCGTTACCGCCCTTATTGTCATCGCGCTTTTCCGCATCTTCTTTTCTCTGCCTCTTCTTCTTATTCTCACCTCCGGGGCGCTTTTCAGTCACGGGCCGGAGAGGCCGCACCGGCGGGAGAGGCTGTGTAGCACCGGGAATATGAAGTCTTCCATTCTCCATCGTAATACCTTCCTCGCTCGCTTTAAAATGCAAAAACCATGCCTCTTTGAATCATGAAAAAAAATTTTATTTCGCAAAGCCTCTCCTGCCCTTCCAACCCCTTGAGATAAAAGAAAATCACGAAAGGGACCGCCCCTTATTGAAGACCGCCCCTCCCGTATTTACCCTGCTCGACAGGGAGATTTTACAGCCATAGCGCCACTGTAATGTCACAAAACTGATAGCCAGCCGCGGCATACCATCATAAGCCCTGCACAGCCTTGTCGAAGGGGTTATCAGATCCGGCGCTCTCCGGGGCCTGTCCGCCGCTGCCATGAATGAGTTTCAGCTCAGGGGTTTCCTCGATCCCGCGGCTCGTAATGACGAACCTGCCTACAAGGCTTTTAAGCTCCGTAGCAATATCGGCGACACTGCCCGAGGCGCTTGATACGTCGTTTATGGCGTCTACATTGGATTGAGCGGCCTCGGAGATATTCTCCATGTTTCGGGCTATCTCCTCTGCCGTGGCGCTCTGCTCCTCGGCGGCGGTGGCTATCTGCCCTATCATATCGTTGACGTCCTCGACGCCCGTGACTATCTGCGAGAGGGCCTCTCCGGCCTCATTGGCAAGCTTTACTCCGTTCTCCACCTTATGAGTGCCCTCTTCCATGGCGTTGACGGCCTGAGCCGTCTCATCCTGAATGGTATTTATCATCTCGCTTATCTCTTTTGTGGCCTTAGTAGTCCTCTCGGCGAGTTTTCTCACCTCGTCGGCCACAACGGCAAAACCCCTGCCCTGCTCACCGGCGCGGGCCGCCTCAATGGCCGCGTTAAGGGCAAGGAGGTTTGTCTGGTCGGCTATGTCGTTAATAACAGAGATGATAGTGCCTATCTCCTCGGAACTCTTGCCGAGGCTCTTTATGGTCGTACCCGTTACGTCTGTGGACTCTGCCACGTCTTTCATGGCATTAATGGCCTGGCCTACGACGTCTCCGCCCTTTGTCGCGATATCGCGTGCCGTTCTCGCCGTCTCCGTAGCGCTGTGAGAGTTACGCGCAACCTCGATGACAGCGGCATTCATCTCTTCCATGGCAGTTGCCACCTGAGCGGTCTGGGCGGACTGCCTGTTTACACCCTCGTTCATATTCGATGATGACGATGCAAGCTGGCTTGATGAGGAACCAAGGCTTACTGAAGAGTTGCCTATCTTACCGACTATGTCGCTCATAGAGTCGGCCATGGCGTTTACGCTTGTGCCGAGGCTGTATACCTCGTCCTTAATCACCTTGCCAAAGGACTTGTGATTTACCTGCACCCTGCCAGTAAGATCGCCATCTGCGAATTTCTTCACCATCCTCTCCACCTGCTCTATGGGAGCTATTACGAGGCGTGTGGTCCTGAAGAGGAAAAAGATGACAAGGACTGCGGAAAGGCATACCATGACTATCATTAATGTAAGTACGTGCCTTGCCTGCGCGTTGGCCGCAGAGGCGATACCTTGATTAAGGGCAGTAGCGGCTGTCACTATAGCGGCAGTATGTTCGTTTGCGATAGAGCTCATCTGCTTATCAAACTTATCCTTAAGCTCTACTACATTGAGGATAGTGGCCTTTCTGGTCTTCCATAGCTCTTTAACGGGCCCCATGGCGGCTACGACCTCTCCGGGAACAGGTTTTCTAAGCCCCAGCTCCTTTGAGCCGAACTCAAGCCCCATGAGTGTCTCCTCAAAATTGGAGATAGTCTGTTCTATAGCCCCTTCAAGCTTGACCTTGGTCTTATTGTCAAAGGCAGAGAAGTACCGATGGGTAAGGTAGCCGAGCTTTACTGTCCTCATGCGCTGAAGGCCGGCGAGGTTGATACTACGGCCATACAAGGGATTGTTCAGCTTTACAAAGGCCTTTATCGCCTTGTTGAGCCTGCCTATCATTACAGGTATCTGTGCGTCGAGTGCTGTCATGCCCTCGGTAAGGCCGTCTCCGTAGTCCATGGCCCAGTTAAAGGCCTTGTTCGTAGTCTTCCACTTCTGCTCCACTTCCTTCAGCTGTGCCAGCTGTTCGGCTCCTGTCAAGGCAGGTATCTCTGCGGAGCCCTCTTTAAGTCCTCTTAGAACCTTCTCAAAGTCCTGCTTCCTGGCCTGAAAGATTGGCTCCAGGGACTCGTCGTTGGTGAGTATGTGGCGAGTAAGCAGAAAACTTATCTCAACTACCCTCTTCCTTAGCCCTCCAGAGATATCAACTGTCTTTAGCCCTGTCCCCATGGAAGTAACAAGGGTGTAGACTATGGGTATCTGCACAAGGAAAAACACCAGCAGTACGAGAAAACTGATTGAAAATCTTGCCTTTAAAGAGCTGAAATTCATAATTACCTCCCTGAAAAAGATATGTTTTAAATTCACACCCCTATAAAAAGAGGTGGATTATGCGGCAGTGGAGTTCAATACATCGCCAAGGGCGTCACGCTCACTATCTGAGAGGAGTTTACCTACATCAAGGAGTATTATCAGCCTCTCTTCAACCTTGCCGACACCGCTTATGTAATCCGAACCCGAACCAGTTACAAGCGAGGGCGCGGGCTCAACTGTATCGACAGGAAGCCTCAGAACCTCTGATACGCCGTCTACCCTGAGGCCAACGGTTCTGTCGTTTACGTCAATAACTATTATACGCGTCTCCGCAGTCTTCTCAGAGGACTCTAAGCCGAACCTTTTTCGAAGGTCTATTACCGGTATTACCCGGCCTCGAAGGTTTATGACACCTTCCACAAAATCCGGCGCCCTCGGCACCCTCGTAAGCTCCATGTCCCTGATAATCTCCTGAACCTTCAGAATATCCACGGAGAACTCCTCATTTCCAAGCCTGAATGTTACAAGCTGTAGCACATCACTTGCATCACCCTCTCTCTTTTGAGTCATACCCCCCCTCCTTTTAAATGTCCTGAATATTCGTATTGCTATGGCTATACCGTGCATCGCTCTTACACAATGAGCGCTGTTACACCTTATTCGGAGAGGCAACGACAAAACTTTAATTTACGTAAACATTTTATTTTCCAAGGAGTTCCGCCCTGCGGTAATCTTGCGGAAAAAGAGGATAATATCCCGTAGTGAGCCTCAAGGGGCTTAAAGTTTTGCCCTGTTTACGCCGAATCACAATAGACCGGCACCAATCCGTGTAAGTGGGTACGATTACGCGGTGAATTAAGATGCACCATCTCAGAACTTGACAAAAAACAGTGAAGGCGCAAAACCATTGCAGGGGTTTTCATAAGAGATGAAGATTCAAACAAAAATATTTCTGGCCTTTTCCTCTATCCTCGCCATTCTACTCGCCTTTTCCGTTGTCATGGCCACTTACAACCAGAGCATTATTTACAAAAGCATTGACAGGGGCGAGACCATACGTAAGGAATTAAAGTCCGTCACAAAACTCTCGACGCTCGGCTACGGCGCACTGATAACAATAAAAAAATATGTGAGGACAGGAAAACCCGTGTATCACGATGATTTCATCAAGAAATCAGATGCCGTGCAGGGCCTTATTAATGATATGGCCGCCGCCCGCTACCCCACTGTCAATGAGCCCGAGAAGAAAAAGGCCGTGGCAGAGGAGATACTTTTAGCCACGATATCACGTGCATGGGCAGAGATAAGAGGCCTCTCAGCAAAAATATTCGAGTTTGAGAGACCTGCGGTAAACATGGAAGCGGCCGCAGTAGCTGAGGAAATGGGCAAAATATGGAAAGAGGCCGTAACGGGCGCCATCAAGAAGTGGCACAATATAGAGATGGATGAACTCGACAGAAACGCCGTCTCCGCAAAAGGCGCGTGGCAAAATGCCTGGAAGATTATGGCCATAGCGGTTCTGCTTTTTGTATCTCTCGGTTTATATCTCAGCCACCTCCTCGCAGGGTTTATTACCGCCCCGATAAGATCAATGAAACGGCAGGTAGAGGACATTACAAGATGCAGACTCTCAGGTCCCATCGAGGTAAGACAGGGAGATGAACTTGAGGGGCTCGCAAAGGCCTTCAACGCCATGAGACGCTCCCTCGGCGAGACCTGCGATAAACTCGAAAGGTCGGCCGACAGGTACCGGCGTCTTATCTACACGGCCCCTGATGCCGTCTTTCTTCTTGCCCCGCCGGCTCGCTCCATAGTAGAGGCCAATGACGCCGCGGCTTTTCTGACAGGTTATTCACGCGAAGCTCTCTTAAGACTGTCCATTGACAGCATTCACCCCACGTGCTTTGAGGGAGACTGCGGCGCTGTATTCTCCCTCCTGACATGCGGAGACAGAGAGGAACGTCAAAATGCCTTCATAAAGAAAAAGGGCGGAGAATTGGTTCCCGTGGATATCACCGCCTCACGTGTAGAGACTAATGACGGCGAGTTTGTACTCTGCTTCATGAGGGACATCTCGGAGCGCGCGGCCCTTGAAAAGGTCCGTGAGGAATATACCGTTGAACTCGAACAAAAGGTAAAAGAACGCACATCCGCCCTCGAACTCTCGATAATCGACCTTGAGAACTCTAAAAAAGCTGTTTTAGAGCTGTTGGACGACGTGGAGATAAGCAAAAAAGAATGGGAAGATACCTTCGACAGCATACCGGATCCCATCTTTATCCATGACGATGGGTTCAGGGTTATCAAATGCAACAGGGCCTACCAGAAGCTCTCGGGGCGTCCATTTCAGGATATTATAAGAAGACCTTACTATGAGGTCTACCCTCTGATGAAAGGCCCCTTTGCGATATGCGCCAAGGAAAAGGAGGGCTACTGCAGGGTTGAGGAAGAAGAGATAACCCTCGGGGAAGACAGCACCTTCAGACTGAGGTACATTCCCCTCAGGGACAATAGCGGGGCCTTTACATACTCGCTACACCTCATGGAGGATATCAGCGAAGAGAAAAAAAATCTCATGCGCATAGAGCAGGAGGTGTCCGTTAACCGCCAACTGCTGAAAATAGCCGAGGCCACCTCCAAGACCACCAATATAGATATACTCCTCAAAGAGATAGTTTCCTGCGTAAAGGAGATACTCTCCGCCGATATAGTGGCGGCCTACCTCGGCGATGAGGAGACAAAGAGCTTTATACCCTCTCAGGGCGCGGGCATAGACCGTATCTCGCAGGCAATCTTCAAAAACTCGCACATAGACGGCAAGAGCCACATCATCATAAGAGCTCTTGAGAGGGGAGAGGTAACTCTCATACCGGCAGATAACCGCAGTGAACTGCACCAGGTCTTTCACGGCAACAGATTTATCGAGTCTCTTGAAGGCCTGGCGTCCATAGCCCTTATCCCCATTACATACAGAGGCATGTATCTCGGTATTATCATAGCCGCGTACAGAGAGAGCAACATAAAGGCCCGTAAGCTGAAGAAACGCGACCTTGACCTCATGCGCGGCTTTGCCAGTCAGGCCTCCGTGGCCATAGACGAGGCCCGTCTATACAAAGAGTCTATTAACAGGACCATGGATCTCTCAAGAAAGATATTGACCATAAAGATGCTCAACGAGATAGACCGCTCCATACTATCATCTGTAAGCACAGACGAGATACTGGAGACCTCGGCGAGGATGATATCGCACCTCGTGCAATGCGACGGCGCGGATGTCTGGGTATTAAAAGACGAGCGCATCGTATACACGACAGGCTATGGCCGTACACTCGCCGTGAGGGGAGAGAGTTTTGATATCGGAAAAACCATTTTTTCCAGGGTAATCAATGATTCCATGCCCTTTACAAGCAGTGATACAAGGGAGATAACCATCCCCGAAGGCATTGAAAAAAACTTTAAGTCAAAGGGCCTTAACTCCGTCATAATAATACCGCTTATGGTGAAAGACGAAATAAAGGGCATGCTCAACGTATCTTCGCGCCGTGTATCGGCCTTCAGCTCCGAGGATCTTTCCACGCTGGAGCACTTCTCCGCCCACATAGGCGTCGCCCTTGAGAACGCGCGACTCATAAGCGACCTTGAGGGGCTTTTCCTCGGCACCGTGCGCACCCTCTCAAAGACCATTGACGCGAAAAGCCCCTGGACGCGCGGTCACTCCGAGAGGGTTACAGAGATATCAATAAGAATAGCGAGGGTAATAGGCTTTTCGAATGAGGAGTTACGGGACCTTGAGCTGGCCGGGCTTCTCCATGACATCGGTAAGATAGCCACCTACGAAGGGATATTGGACAAGGCAGGCAGACTTACCTCCTCAGAGTATAAACAGATACAGGAGCATCCCGTAAAGGGCGCCGATATACTGTCTCCGCTAAAAGAACTCAAGGATATCATCCCCGGCGTAAAATACCACCACGTCTGGTACGACGGAGGGGGCTACCCGAATGAAGGAATTAGCGGCAAGGCCCTTCCGGCCTTCGCCCGCATACTCGCCGTGGCAGATACCATTGACGCAATGAGCGCAGACCGTCCCTACAGAAAAGGCAAGTCCATAGAAGAAGTTGTAGCGGAGCTGAAACGGTGCTCGGGGACGCAGTTTGACCCCGATGTGGTGAGCGCATTTCTATCTACCATCAGATAATTGTTTAAGCTCTTAACTAAAAGGACTCTTTTGCCGTTATAGATATAGGGCCTCAACGAATAAGAAGCACCGCTCTTATCGGGCATAAAGGACACTTAAACGGCGTTATAACAGCGTCAAGGGCCTTGCGAGCAATAAACATTGGAAGACGGAGATATCATGAACGAGGATAAAAAAACAGCACTTAAAAATAGGGTAGACAAGATGATGCAAGGCTCTACAAGCCCTGATATTTTCAGAAAGATCATGTCCGTAGCCGAGAACGAGCATGCCTCTGTAAGCGACCTCAAGGCCGTTATAGAGCGGGACCCAGTCATAGTATCAAAGGTTCTCGGCATGGCCAACGGCGCATACTTCTGGTTCCCGAGGCAAATAAACAGCGTAAGCCAGGCCATACTCGTCCTCGGCTTCAACATGGTAAAGACACTTGCTGTCTCCACATCCATCTTTTCAGGTCTTTCCTCGGAGAACGCACGTTCCGTCAACGCACTCTGGGATCACTCTTTTATTGTGGGCATGGCCTCGGGGCTAATCGCCAAGGAGAGTATGGTAGTAGATAATGAACCGGCCTTTATTACAGGGCTTCTTCACGATATAGGCCGTGTCGTTCTCTTCCAGCTCTTTGGCAGTGAATACCTTAAGGTATCAGGCAAGAGCCGTGACGGACTGCTTATGCGAGAGAAAAAAACCTACGGCGCCACACACCCCGAGGTGGGCGGCTGGCTGGCCGAGAGGATAAACCTCCCAGAGGCATGCGTAAGGTCCATAACCTATCATCACAACCCTACTGAGTGTCCCGTGGACAAGACAGACCCGGCCATGGAGTACCTGCCTCATGTCGTGTATCTCGCTGATTTTATTGTCTCCGATGTAAGCGACGGCATTGACAGCGACTGCGAGGCCTCGCAGAATCACGCCTGGGTACTGAAGTCAATAGGAATGGGAAATAAGATATTCGATATACTCGAAGAGGTAAAAGAACGTGTCGAAGAGATGAAGTTAAAAGAGTGTTCCTGAGGCTCGACACATCTTGATGGTCTCGGTAAATCCAGTTTACGGGACCCATTACGCCAAACGTAGTTCATCTTTAATATCAATATAAATCATTATGTTGCAGGATAATCATAATACCAAGCATCATAAGTTGCAACATACATCGTCCTCTTCCCCTCCTCCCCCTCTTGCCGGCCTAACGCTTCAGGACTATATCAAGACGCCTATTAATCCTTCTGCTGTAAGGTGTGTCATTTGAATCAATAGGCCGGTACTCGCCATACCCCGTAGCCGAAATCATGGCGGGGTCAAATCCATGACGATTCACAAAGAACTTCAGAACAGTAATCGCCCGTGCGCTTGAGAGATCCCAATTTGAGCTGAAGTTGCTATTCCTTGTGGGTACGTTATCCGTGTGGCCCTCAATCTTCATACTCCCATCAATACCCTTGAGGGTGCGCGCAAGCTCATCAAGAACTGCCTCGGCGCCCGGCACAAGCGCGGCGCCGCCTGAGGTAAATAGCGTTCCGCCCGGGATTCTAATGACGATACGGTCTTTTTCCATATGAAGACCTATGCCCTTCATGACCGGGGACTTCTTTATGGAGAGCATTATTCTCTGATATCTCTGGGAAAACTTTTTTATGAACTCTATGGATCTGGATCGGCTCCTGCCGGGCCTTGCCAAGGGCTCTATGAGGTTTATAACGGAATTATTCGACGAAGTGCTGAAGGCATCGGAGAGCGCTCCGCTGAGGGAATTGAACTTTCCCTCGTTAATAGAAGAGATGGCGTACATGCTTGTAAAAAAGGCAAAGAGCAGGGTTATGAAGTCCGCGTAAGAGACAAGCCATCTCTCGCGGTTTGTTTCCGACTTTTTCTTCCTCCTTCTGCGGCCCCTCATGAGGCCTCTGCATCTCTCGCGGCCAATGCGGGACGCCTGGCAAAACCATCGAGTTTCTCTCTCAGCCTTCTCGGGTTTTCGCCTGCCGAGAGCCCGATAAAACCCTCTATCATAAGCTCTTTCATAATACTCTCCTCGCGCACCCTCTTTTTTATCTTTTCCGCGAGGGGAAGCCATAGGAGGTTTGCCGCGCCGACGCCATAGACAGTGGCGACAAATGCCACAGCAATACCGGCGCCGAGCTTATCGGGCTCGGCGAGATTCTCCATGACCTGAATAAGGCCGAGGACGGCGCCAAGTATACCTATGGTAGGGGAAAATCCTCCGGCGCTCTCAAAGAGGCCCGCCGATGCCTCGGAGTATTCTTCCGAGTACATCAGCTCTATCTCCAGAACCTCCCTTATCCTATCAGGCTCCTCGCCGTCTATAACGAGCTGAAGCCCCTTGACAAAAAAGGGGATATGGATATCCTTCAGCTTATTCTCAAGGGAGAGCAGGCCATGGGCCTTGGACTGAACTGAAAGGACGGAGATATAACTTATCATCGATGCGGCTCTCGGCCCGCTATTAAAAAAGGCCTTTCTAAGGTCTTTCACGGCCTGCACAAAGGTTCCGAAGGGATGACTGATTAAGACAGCCCCAAGGGTACCCCCAAAGACTATTATGGCCGCCGTGGGCTGAAGGATGGAATATATGGAGCCTCCCTCAAGTATCTGACCTGAGAGCAATGCCGCGATTCCAATGAATATGCCTGCTATTGTGAGAATATCCATGAGATAATGGAAACTCCTTTTTATCTCCAGGGCGGGGAGGTCATATCATGTTAACTATCTCGGCGGCTATCATATCAAGAGGCACGACCTTATCGGCGAGGCCCTCGCCGATAACGGCCTTTGGCATACCGTAGACAGTGCATGACGACTCGTTCTGCACAAGGGTTTTACCTCCACAGCGTTTTATCTCGCGCATGCCGAGCATGCCGTCATCGCCCATGCCCGTAAGTATCACGCCCATAGTCCTGCCATTAAAACAAGACGCCACGGATTTAATGGACTCGTTAATGGCGGGCTTGTAAAGAGAGCGGGCGGGCTCATTGTTTATCTGCACATGGACCCTGGCTACGCCCTCTCTTACGTATCTTGTCTGGAGACCGCCGGGACAGATGAGTACGCGCCCGGGTAAGACCTCATCTTTATCTTTCGCCTCTCTTACGGAGAGCTGACATATACCATTGAGGCGCTCCGCGAAGGCGGTAGTGAATTGAGCCGGCATATGCACGACAACTAAAAAAGATACCTTAAGCCCTGCGGGGAGACCGGCAAGTACCTTCTGAACGGCGCTCGGCCCGCCTGTTGATGCGCCTATTACCACAGTCTTTATGTTCTGCGTAGTAAAGATACGGTGGGTCTTGGATATTTCGAGTGGTTTTACCGTCCTTGCGGAGGCCCTTCTCGAAGGCAGGACTTTTTTCCCGGACCGCGCGAAGGTCCGTATCTTCTGCACAAGGTCCTTCTCTATCTCCATGACGTCGAGGGCCGAATTATCGATATTTTTGGATATATAATCGACAGCGCCCATCTCAAGGGCGTCCAGGGTTGCTTTTGCCCCGTCAAGGGAGATGGAACTAACCATAATGATAGGCACAGGGTGCTGAGACATAATATGCCCTGTCGCCTCTATGCCGTTCATCCTCGGCATCTCTATATCCATGGTCACTATATCAGGCTTAAGCTCCAAAACTTTTTCAATGCCATCTACGCCGTCTCTTGCCGTGCCTATTACCTCGATATCCTCATGACTTTTCAACATCCGCTTTATAATACTCCTCATAAAAGAGGAATCATCTACTATCAGGAGCCTGATCTTACGCATATGAATATCTCTCCTTTTGTCGTATCTATGTATCAGAGCGCAATGTAGCCGAGATCATCAGCAGGCTATGGCGCGCCTCATGTTTTGTGTTGCAATAACCGAGGCCGCGTCCAGTATAAGCACCACCTTGCCGTCTCCCGTAATACTTGCCCCGGCAACGCCCACAGTGCCTTTCAAAAACTCTCCCATGGACTTCATGACTATCTCCTCCTGACCGCATAGCTCGTCAACAAGGAGGCCGTAATGTTTTTCTCCTACTCCTATTACAACGATGAAGATATTCTCACTCGTCCCGGAATCCGCGGCCGAAGAGTCCCTCACCATGACATCAAGCCTTGCAACAGGCAGGACTCTCTCTCTTATGCGGATAACATCCCTACCCTCAATGGACTTGACGTCTTCTTTTTTTACCCTTACATTCTCAATAACATTGGCAAGGGGTATACCGTATATCTCTTCACCGGACTTTACGATAAGCACCTGTATGATAGCCAGCGTAAGGGGAAGGCGAAGGATTATCCTCGTACCCTCACCCACCTTTGAATCAATGGCAATATGGCCGTTAATGTTGGCGATACCCGTCTTTACCACGTCCATTCCCACACCGCGTCCCGATATATCGCTTACCTTCTTGACAGTGGAAAAACCGGGCCTGAAGATAAGGTCAAGGGCTTCTTTACGAGAAAGCTTGTTGGCGTCTTCAGCGGTGATCACACCTTTTTTTACAGCAGAGGCCTTGATGGCTTCCGGGTCCATACCCTTTCCGTCATCCTCGACGCAGACGACTATATTCTGACCTTCCTGAGAGGCCGATAGCGATATTACGCCGCATGAGGATTTCCCCGCGGCCTTACGGTCTGCGGGGCTCTCAATGCCGTGGTCTACTGAATTCCTTATAAGGTGAATTAGCGGGTCGCCTATCTCCTCTATGACCGTCTTGTCAAGTTCTGTATCTTCTCCGATGAGCTTGAGGTCTATCTCCTTCTCGCTTTGACGCGCAAGGTCCCTCACCATGCGCGGGAACTTGTTAAAGACCTTGGCAATAGGCTGCATCCTCATCTTCATCACGGCGAGCTGAAGGTCTGATGTTACAAGGTCGAGTTGGCTTATGGCCTCGTCGGTATGCGCAAATATCTCATCATCGAGTCTCGTATCGTTAAGCTGAGTACCGAGGCGCATTAGCCTGTTGCGTGACAATACAAGCTCGCCGACAAGGTTAAGGACGTCATCTAGCTTTGCGATATCCACCCTGATATTATGCTCCCTATCCCTGTGTACAGATGGAACCGTTTTTTTCCCGACAGAATTCTTTACTGCCGCATCTTCCCTGTTTACCGCTTTTGTCTCAGGCTCGGATTTTTTTTCCTCCTCTGTATCTGCCGGGCCATCCTTCTCAGCGGGAGCATTTTTTTCTTCTTCGCCCTTGCCGGCCGCACCTGCCTGCCCATCAAGGATACTCTGCATGAACTCAATGGAGGGGTCTATCCCCTCCTTGCGCTCAGTCTTGATATTTGCGAGCATTTCTTTAATTATATCCATGGCCTTAAGGACGGCATCCATTACTTCGGGGGTGGCTATAAGCTCTCCCTTTCTGAGCTTGTTAAGCACGTCCTCGCTTACATGGGCAATCTCCACGAGCCGCTGAAAGCCGAGAAACCCGGCGGCCCCCTTTATCGTATGGGCGCAACGGAATATCTCGTTAAGCAGATCCTTGTTGCCGGGGTCCTTCTCAAGGGCAACGAACATCTGATCAAGGGACTCAAGCGATTCCTCGGACTCGACTACAAACTCGTCTATTATCTCATCCATCTCATTTGAGGGGAGATCCATCTCACCATCCTTTCCGCGGCCCTCGGCCACGGTCTCTCTTAAAAATTATAACTTATCGAATATAGCGTCTATCTTCTCTTTCAGCACGGCGGCAGTAAAGGGCTTGACCACATAATTATTTACCTTGGCCTGAACCGCGGCCACTACCTTCTCCTTCTCCGCCTCTGCCGTAACCATAAGTATGGGCATATCCTTTATGCCCTCAGTAACCCTTATAGCCTTCAGTAGTTCAATACCTGGCATATTCGGCATATTCCAATCAGTTATGACAAAGTTGAAACCGCCTTCCTTCAGCTTTGCCAGCGCCATCGCCCCGTCCTCTGCCTCATCTACATTGGTGTAGCCAAGCTCCTTCAGTAGATTTTTTATTATCTTCCTCATGGTTCCAAAATCGTCTACTACAAGTATCTTCATATTCCCGTCAGCCATCTTCATTCTCCTTTTTAAAAGATGTTTTCAGAAAAACATCAATGCCTCCTTGAGACCGAAGGGCAAGTTATTGAATAAGTTTTTTAATCTCTTCTAAAAGCGTTGCAGACAGAACGGGTTTTACAAGGTAAACGCTCACACCCGCTTCCTCTCCCTTTTTCCTGTCCTCCTCGCCCGCTTCCGTGGTGAGCATGATTATCGGTATATGTCTATAGGCATCGATAGAGCGCACATTCATGGAAAACTCAAGGCCATCCATAAGCGGCATGTTCAGATCCGTTACTATAAGATCAACATCCATTGTCGCAAGTTTTTCAAGGCCCTCCACTCCGTTGCCTGCCTGCGTAGTCCTGAACCCTCCGCCTTTAATCATGAATGAGAGTAATTTTCTTGTTACTCCGCAATCATCGACAACAAGAATCTGTTCCATAATCCCCCCCGTCATGATCTTTTATATACAAGAGAGCGCCCCACCTTAACAGGCGTGAATAATCTGGTAAGATTGTGCAGGGACTCCGAGAAACCGAGCAGAAGAAATCCGCCGGGTCTTAAGCTATCGTATATATGCGTAAAAACTGTCTTTTTAGAGGCATCATCAAAATATATAAGGACATTTCTGCAAAAGACCACATCAACGTTCCTTAAGGAAGACATGGCCCTACGATCCATCATATTTATCTTTTTAAAGGTAACCAGATCCTTTACACTCTTTACGACAGAGAAGGTGTCGCCGGATTTGCAAAAATACTTATCCCTGATTTTCTCAGGAGTATTGCGCAGTGTGTACCCGTCATATACACCGCGCCTCGCAGAGCGCAGGACGTCATCGCTGATATCGGAACCCGTCACGCTGATACGCCATCCCTTCAGATGGAGACCCTTCTCCATAAGCATTATGGCAAGCGTGTAAGGCTCCTCTCCCGTGCTTGAGGCCGAGCTCCATATACGTATCTCTTTTAAAATATCGCTCTCTTTCCGCTTTATGACATCGGGGATTACGTCATCTATAAAACTCTTAAGTTGAGGACGGTCCCTGTAAAAACTCGTCTCATTGGTGACGATACAGCCGATGAGCCTGTTAACCTCATCTTCTTTACGGCCATCGTAGACAAGGTAATAATAATAGTCCTCGAAGTTCTTGAGGTTCAGGGCCTCCAGCCTTCCGCCAAGCCTTGTCTCTATGAGATAGCGTTTATTCTCGGCAAAAAAGATGCCGCACCTCTTATAGATAAGGTCCCGAAGCAGGTAGAAGGTCTCCATGGAGACCTGCGGACGGCTTTTAACGGCGGCTCTTAACATTGGATCTCCTCTATGGCCCTGGTGATGACAGCTCGTAGCGAGGGGTCCGCCCCCTCATATATGCCCTTCAGCACCGGGAGGGCGTTTTTTGAGGCAAATCCGGCAAGGGCCTTTGCCGCCGCCGCCTTTACCGGAGGGGCGTCGTTCTCTAATATATTTATGAGTGCGCCCTCGGATTCCATGTCCATTATCTCTCCAAGAAGCGCCGCCGCGTGATGCCGGACCCATAGACTGCTGTCTCCAAGGCGCTCTCTCACGGCATCTCTAACCCCGTCTGCGGCTATGGAGCTGATAGAATCAAGTATGGCTATGCTTATATCCTCATCACCGAGGCCGAGTCCCTTTACAACGGTCTCCGCCGCCTCTGGCGCGTCGATCATGGCAAGAGAGACATAGGCCATCTTTCTTACAGAAAACTCTTGATCGTCCGTGGCCTCCACAAGCCGTTTTGCCGATAGCGGAGAGCCTATTATGCCGAGACCCATGCAGGCCATCTCTCTCATATCTCCCCTGTTGCTTGAGATAAGGTTTACAAAACCAAGGCGGACCTTCTCTGTGCCAAGCCCGGCAAGGGTCTCTGTTATACCCTCGATAACATCGCGGTATCTTTCGCGGAGCATCATGGCAAAAAGGTCGTCTATGACTTCCTCGCCTGCAATCCTGGCAAAGGTCTTTGCGGCCATTTTTCTTACATGGCCGTCATGTGAGTAAAGGGATTTATGGAGAAGGCCCTTTGAGTCGGCAGAGCCAATATTGTCAACGGCAGTAAGTATGGCCCGGGCCTTTTCCTTTGTGGCCCATTCAAGAGATTTCTCAAGGGCAGGCAGGGCTTCCACGGACCGAAGAAGCCCTGCAACCTTTATAAGGACAACAGAGTAGCATCTATTCTCTTCAATGTATTCAAGGACATGAGAGGGCAGAGGCCTATCGCCGCAGAGTTCTGTAAGCGTCTTTATCACATACTCCTCCGTCTCCTCGTCAAGCTCCTCCATTGAATCCATTAACTCAATAGCACGGCCAATGCCACGCCCATCCCTGATAAGCACAAAACCCCTTAAAGCTATCTTCCGCGTCTCAATATCCGCCTCTTCCGAGGCCCTCTCAAAGATATTGCAAAGCGCTTTCCTCAGGGTTTCAAAGTCATTAAGGTTCCATGGCGCTACAGCCGCCTTCTCCAGTATCTTGACTATCGGGGCCGCTGGAAGGACTCTCTCCTTACCTAAAAATTCATTGAGGGTCATAAGTATCTCATAGGAGTTGGCGGTAGTAGCCATCCCGGCAAGGGCGTCAACGGCGGCCTCTCTCACAACACCGCTTTCCGCGCGCACTATCTTCAAAAGGGGTTCAAGGTATCGAATATCTCCAAGTAGGCCAAGGGCCTCAACAGCGGAGAATCGCACCCACTCTTCAGTGTCGCCAAGGGCCTCTGTAATATATGCGGCGGCTCCATAAGGCCTCACCCGCCCCATATACAAGACTACCGCGCCTCTCACATTGGCATTTGGATGCGCCAGCAGACTTGCCACGGCGGGCGCCGGAGAGGCGTCTTTAATCCCGCCGAGTATATCAACGGCAAACTTCACAACGTCATCATCAGGGTCGTTCAGCATCTCTGTCATAAGGGGCGCGGCCTCGCTCCCTGTGCATATCAATATCTCTATGGCGCGATTCCTGAGCCGTGCCTCTTTGTCACGCAGGAGCGGCGCTACCGCTTCTGCTACAGCCCTGCCGCCTATCTCCATAAGTGCGTTCATGGCCGCCTCGGAAACTCCGTGGTCACTGTCTCCAAGCGCGGTAAGGAGGGCCGAAACAAACTCATCGGATTGGCTAAGTCCCGCTATCTCCTCACAGGCCATCCGCCGCTCCGAGGGATCGGAGCCGCCTAATGTCTCAATCAAACGAGCTGTATTTGCCATACCTTACCTCCCTCGCAATAACTATACGCCGCGGGCGGATAGCGCTCATATCAACCGCATTTCTTCGTGTACCTGCCTCATCATACGGGCCTTCAGCCTGTGCATGGCCTGACTGTGTAGCTGGCAGACCCTTGACTCCGTAATCTCCATGACGCGACCTATCTCCTTCATCGTAAGCTCATCAAAATAATAAAGCGATACTATGAGTTTCTCTTTATCGGGAAGGCCGTCTATCATATTGGCAAGGGTCGATTGCAGCTCGCCGAATCTGGCAAAGGCCATGGGGTCGGCCCCCTTCGGGTCTTCTATACATTCAAGGAGGTCGAGCTTGTGTTCCTTGTCGTATACGAGGTCCTCGATACTCACAAGGCTACAGGCGCTTACCTTGCTAAGAAGCGCCCTCAACGCCTCTACGGTAATACCGAGGAAGGCGGCCACATCGGCCTCATTGGCAGTACCGCCCTTTCGTCTCTCTATCTCCCCATAGGCCCTCTTGAGCATATTGGACCTTTCACGCATAGACCTTGTCATCCAATCCATGCCCCTAAGTTCATCCATAATGGCCCCTCGTATCCTTATCGACGCATAAGTCTTAAACTTTATACCCCTTGAGGCGTCAAACTTGTCAATGGCCTCAAGGAGCCCTATGGAACCGGCACTCATAAGGTCATTAACGTCTATATGAGACGGCAGATGAACCGCTATATGATGGGCGATTATCTTCACAAGCCTGACATTCTCAAGCATGAGAGCATCACGGTCCGCGCTCTGTCTCACAACTGTCTTCTTTTTTCTGACCGCTCTTTTCATTGTCCCTGACCTCGGAGACCCTGCTACAGGCACCCTTTTTTTATTAAATTGTCCTTTCATAATGTCTTATCCTGCATATTAATCATGTTCTTCCAAAATAACTGTATTCCCCCGCTTGGCAGGGCCTCTACAGGCATGTCAGCAATTCTCCCGGCCAGGGCCTTAAAACAGAGGCTCGCCGAAGTCTCTGGAAACATATCCGCCACGGCCCGCTGGTTAAGCACGGCCCGCTGAACCTTCTCATCACGGGCCACATAACCGAGATACTCAAGGGATATGTTCAGGAATCTCCCTGCCACAAGGCTGATAATGCTGTATATGTTTTTTCCTTCCTTATCACCGCGAGCCGTATTGACAAGAAGCTTGAAGCTCCTCTCACCATGATTTTTCATAAGCACCTTCATCAGAGCGTAGGCATCTGTAAGAGAAGTAGGCTCTGGCGTTACAACTACAATTATCTCGTGAGCCGCCGCATTAAAAAACATGACGTTACTCGATATCCCTGCGCCCGTGTCTATAATCATTATGTCTACATCCTTGTCGAGGCTCTCAATGCTTGATGTAAGGGCAAGCCTCTGCTCCACCGTCAGGTTCGTAAGCTCCTGAATCCCCGATGCCGCCGGTATTACCATTATGCCCGCCGGGCCTGTGACAATAATGTCCCGTAACTTCTTCTCCCCGCTAAGCACATGGTTGATATTGTATTTAGGCGAGAGCCCAAGCATTACATCAAGGTTGCAGAGCCCGAGGTCGGCATCGAGTATCAAGACCCTCTTACCCTGCCTTGCAAGTGATATAGCAAGGTTAACAACACAGTTGGTCTTTCCTACCCCTCCCTTGCCGCTCGTTACGGATATAACCCTCACAACTGAATCCCCGGAGCCGGACTTGTCTTCGCGCACCTCTGTGAAAAGGGCCTCCTTCTCCTCTATTTTCTCATTCATTTCCAACCCCTTTGTCCGCATAGCCAGCCCTTCAGGGCGCGCTATGCGGTTATTTTCAATGCGTTCTCTTCGCACCATCCTTAGCCTCATCATCCATTCATCCCCTGCCTCGATATTCCATAGTACGTAAAAAGCTTTTTAATATTACCAAGTTGTCTTATTTAGTTCATATTAATGTTCATCATCATGAAGGCATAAGATAGTTTAAAACCCTTTTGACAGTAGCCGGCATAAGGTCGCGGGGCACCCTCTGTCCTGTGCCGAGATAACTGATGGGCCTGCCGGCTCGATTGGATAGGTTGAGCATCTGCCCGAAGGAGCTTGACTCGTCAAGTTTCGTGAAGGTAATGGCATCTATGGCAAGAGCGGAAAAACCTCTCAGGCACTCATACAGAGACTCGTCGCGCTCGCGTACGCTTAAGACCAGATTAAACTTCAGCTTCGGGTTTACAGACCCAAGCCGCAGGAGAGAGCGCATATAATCCCTGTTTTTCATATCGCTCCCCGGCGTATCAATGAAGATGAATCTACAGCGGTTATATTTTGCTACAAAGGCGGAGACCTCTGCTTTTGTAGAGGCAGAGCCAGCGGGGACCCCTATTATCCTGCCGTATCTAATGAGCTGTTCCGCCGCGCCGACGCGCCGCGTATCCATGGTAAGAAGGGCCACATGCTTTGTTTTTTTAAGTACGGTTATTGCCGCAAGTTTTGCGATAGTAGTAGTCTTGCCTGCGCCCGTAGGCCCGATAAAGGAGATTAGCCTCGCATCCTGCATAGGGTCCCTCACTGCTATACTCTCCCTCAGCTCCGCCCTGACCATATTCCTTAAGGAGACAATGTCAATCTCACCTTCCCCGCCTTTTCTCTGCGCCTTTGCAGAGGCCCTTGCGAGGAGCTTTAGCGTAAGGGCGGCATCAAGGCCGTTGGCCGTCATCTGCCTCTTAAGAGCCCGAAAGGCCTCTCCTTCATCTTCCCTCTTGCCCGTAATGGAGAAGAGCAGTTCTTTTATCTCCCTCATCTCATCGATAATACGCGGCGCCTCGGAGCCTGCAGAAAGAAGCGGGGCCGCAGTTATCTCGCGGTCAAGTGCGGCCGTAACCTCGCAGAGGCCATCGTCAAGCCTTCTCGTCTCTACAATGAGGGCATCGGATCCAAACTCTTTTTTTACCTTTGTCAGGGCCTCATGTGATGAGCGGGCCCTGAACTTTTTAATATGCATGCTAAAGCCTCACTACCTTCAATGTCTGAACCTTTGCCTCTGTTGATACCTCGTTATGAGAAAGCACGGGAATAGAGGGCAGGGTCCTCTCTGTCAGCTTTCTCAAAAACCTCCTTACGTCCCTTGAGGTAAGTATGACCGGCCTATACCCCATGGCTGTAACAGACTGTATTGCCACCTGAATTTTCTCCATTACACTGCGCGCCAAACCCGGTTCAATGGCCAGATACAGGCCCTGATTCGTCTCCCGCAGGGACTTTAGGATCACATCCTCTACCTGCTGCCCTATTACTACGGCTCGAAGTGTGCCGTCATCGGCCTGACAATCCCTTGTGATCTGTCTCGCGAGCCTCATACGCACATACTCTGTAAGCAGATCCGTATCCTTTACAGATGCGGCGTAATCGGCAAGGGTCTCCAGTATGGTCTGCAGGTCCCTGATGGATATCTGCTCTCCGAGAAGGTTCTGCAGGACCTTCTGCACCCCGCCAAGGGTTAGAAGCCCGGGGACAAGCTCTTCGACTACCTTGGGCGAGGTCTCGCTGAACCTGTCAAGCAGGGCCTGCACGTCCTGTCTGCCAAGAATCTCAGAGGTATGCGTCTTCAGAAGTTCCGTTATATGAGTGGCAATAATGGCCGCGTGAGGCACAACTGTATAGCCCATGACCTGGGCCTTTTCAGCGGTCTCATCGGGGACCCATACGGCGGGAAGCCCGAAGGTCGGATCCTTTGCCGGAGCACCCTGGAGGCCGGGCCTCGCATTACCGGGGTCTATGGCAAGAGAGTTGCCGGGCATTAGCTCAGCCCTTGCAACCTCTACTCCCTTTATGAGAAAGACATACTCAGATGGCCTGACATCGAGATTGTCCTTGATATGCACGGGAGGGACAACAATGCCGAGGTCCTCGGCAAGCTGCCTGCGAATGGCCTTTATCCTCTCAAGAAGCTCTCCGCCCTCTGAGGTATCTACAAGGGGTATGAGGCGGTATCCCACCTCAAGGGAAAGCCTGTCAAGACTCGGCACATACTCAAGAGACTCCGAGGGACCGACCTCCTCGGCCTCAAGCACGTCAGATTCGCCGGCGTCATCCCCTGCCCCGGCTACTGCGCCGCCGAAACGCTTAATTGCATAGGCAAGACCCCCGGCAAGGGCCGATAGCGTCAAAAAAGCCAGATGGGGCAGTCCCGGTATAAGGGCAAATAGAAATAGGATAATAGAGGCCATCATGGCGGGCCTCATATCCGAGGTAAACTGCCTGCCGATGCTCTTGCCGAGGTCGCCGCTTGAGGCCACGTGCGAGACGATAATGCCTGCGGCCGTCGAGATAATCAGGGCCGGCACCTGCGCCACAAGCCCGTCGCCCACAGTCAGTATAGTGTAATTTTTCGCGGCCTCGGCAACGGGCATTCCGTTTTGAAAAACGCCTATTACAAGGCCGCCGAAGATATTTATGACGGTAATCATGATTCCGGCAACGGCGTCTCCGCGTACGAATTTACTCGCGCCGTCCATACTGCCGTAAAAATCCGCCTCAAGGGCGATATCCGTCCTCCTGCGCCTCGCCTCCTCGTTGTCAATTATCCCGGCGTTAAGGTCGGCGTCGATGCTCATCTGCTTTCCGGGCATGGCGTCAAGGGTAAACCTCGCCGATACCTCGGCTATGCGTCCCGCGCCCTTTGTGATAACAACGAAGTTGATAATCACGAGGATTACAAAGATAATAAAACCGACGGCATAGTTGCCGCCTACGACAAATTGGCCGAAACTCCTGATGACATTCCCCGCGGCCCCCGGGCCTTCACTGCCATGGAGGAGTATAAGCCTCGTCGAGGCGATGTTCATTGAGAGCCTCGCGAGCGTCGTCATAAGGAGGATTACGGGAAAGGTGGAAAAATCCAGGGGCCTCGTAACATATATGCCCACAAGGAGGATTACGATGGCCGCCGTAATATTAAAAGAGAGCATGATGTCGAGGAGCAGAGGCGGCATGGGCAGTATCATCATGGCGAGGATGCCGAGGACTCCAAGGGGCAGGAGGTAATCTCCCCCCCTTCTGAACCGCGCTATATTTTCAATGGATATGGCCATTATCTGTATGTACCCCTTTGTTTTATAACTTCACCGCTACAGCACATTGAGCGTCCCCCTCTTGCCATCCCCTGCCCCGTCTTTTGTTTCTATACCGGAAAACCCGATGCAAGATCCTTTTCCCCGTCCCCGTAATTCCCCCTCTTGCCATCCCCCTGTCTCATCTTCAACTTTTTTCCCGGCCCCTTTCAGGCCCCTTTGTTTTTCAGCCTGTATACGTATGCCAGCAGACCTGCAACGGCCCTGTAAAGCTCCACGGGTATCTCGCGGCCAATCTCAACACCGCTGAAGATACTTCTCGCAAGGGGTTTATCCTCTACTACCGGTACGCCGTGTTTTATGGCTATCTCTTTTATCCTCCTGGCCACAAGATCCATGCCCTTGGCCACCACATAAGGGGCGTTGCCCTTATCCTTATCGTATTTAAGGGCAACGGCAATATGCGTCGGGTTTGTCACTACGACATCGGCCTCTGGTACTGCCTCCATCATCCTGCGCCTTGCCATCTCCCTCTGCGCGTTCCTGAGCCTCGATTTGATAAGGGGGTCGCCCTCTGTGGTCTTTGTCTCCTCTTTCACCTCTTCTTTAGTCATCCTCAGCCCCTTTTCAAAATGCCATTTCTGGTAGATGTAATCCGCTACTGCGAGGAGGGCAAATACCCAGAGCGTCCTTGAGATGATAATGAGCGTAATGGACCAGGATTGCGCCGCGAGCCCAGCTATGCCCATATCTGAAAAAGCCGCTATCTCATTCCATCTGCCCCTGAGAACAGAGATAGCGGCGTATGAGAGTATCCCTATCTTAAGGAAGGACTTAACAAGCTCAGAGACGGAATCAACGGAGAACATCTTTTTAAGGCCCTTTCCGGGGTTGAGTTTGCCGAGGTCCGGGCTCATGGGCTTAGTGGAAAAGACGACGCCGTGGAGGAGTATATTGGCCGCGGCTATAAAAACAGGCAATATAAGCACCGGTAGAAATGAGCGTGATATAACATAAGCACTTTTCTTAAATATCATCATTAACTCACTGATGTTCATACCCTTTCCAGCCGATGACGACATACGGAAAGACTCTGCCATGAAGGCCGCGAGCCCCTTTGTTATGTAGAGGCCGAAGAGGCTAAGCATGACAAACCCACCGAGTATTACAGAGAATGTTGCAACCTCTTTACTCGCAAGGACATTGCCGTCTTTTTTCGCCTCCTCGCGCCGCCGCGAAGTAGGCTGTTCAGTGCGTTCCCCTCCGTCTTCTGCCATATCACATCACCCTCAGCAGTCCATAAACGCTCTGCCACATCACTTCCAGGGCCTTCTCCATGCCGCCCTCAAGAATAGGCAGTGTCAGGAAGAGGACAAAAAACCCCGCGGCGATAACTATGGCGAAGCCCACGACGAACATATTAAGCTCCGGCACCGCCTTTGAGAGTATGCCCAACGTTAGATTAAGAAAAAAGACTACCGCCATAACCGGAGCGGCGAGGCGAAGCCCGATGGCAAATATCTCCCGTGATAGACCAAATACTCCCTCTCCAAGGGCCTCAGAAAAATGAAAGCCGTAAGGCGGGATAATATCAAAGCTCTTTTTTATGGTCATTATTATAAGGAGATGGCCGTTTGCCGATAGAAAGGCAAGCATGGCCATGAGACCGAGAAGCCGTCCTATTATGGAGACCTGAGCAGACTGAGAGGGGTCGTAGACATTGGCCATGGCGAGGCCCATCTGATACCCCATGATATGGCCTGCAAACTCAACGCCCGTAAAGATAAAATTCGTCGCAAGGCCTATGGTAAAACCTATGAGCAGTTCTCTGCCAAGCCCAAGGGCAAGGGGCAAAACCCCAGTCGGCAGTGGTACGGCCCCGACAAGAGGCACGAGGATAATGGAGAGCATGGCGACAAGGGCTATCTTTACGGTCATGGGGAAGAAGACAAACCTGTAAAAGGGAAAGAGGAAGATGATGGAGCCCGTACGCACGAGTACGAAGAGAAAGGCAGGGGCTGATTTTAAGAGCATATCCATAAAGTCCATGGGGCTACCTTATATACGTTGGAATATTTGTAAGGATATTACCTGTAAAGTCGAGCATAATCCTCATCATCCAGGGCATGAAAAAGAGCAGGGCAAGAAAAACAGCTACAATCTTAGGCACAAAGGTAAGGGTCATCTCCTGAATCTGTGTGAGGGCCTGAAAAATGCTTACCACAAGCCCCACCACAAGCCCGGCCACAAAGACGGGCGCGGAGAGAAACATTACCGTCTTTATGGCCTCCATGCCCATTGTGGCTACAAACTCCGTGGTTATCATAATGCCTCCTTAATGGCGCGCTTAAGTTCAGGAAAAACTCCGGACAAGGGACCCTATAAGCAGATACCAGCCGTCCACAAGGACAAAGAGTATGAGCTTAAAGGGCAGGGAAATCATCACCGGAGGGAGCATCATCATGCCCATGCTCATCAGAATACTCGCCACCACCATGTCTATAACGAGAAATGGCAGGTATATAAGAAAACCTATCTGAAAGGCCGTTTTCAGCTCGCTTGTTATAAAAGCGGGTATTACGGCGTATATGGGGATATCAGCCTTTTTAACATCAGGGGATACCTTCGCGAGCTTCACAAAAAGCCCGAGGTCATGAGACCGGATGTTGCGGAGCATGAAAGCGCGTAGCGGAGTCACGGCCAGCGTAATGGCGCCGGTCTCGGATATCTCTCCGTTGTTATAGGGGATTACGGCCTCCTTGTTTATATCCATAATGGTCGGGCGCATGACAAAAAAGGTGAGAAATAAGGCCATGCCTATGATGACCTGATTGGGCGGCACCTGCTGAACGCCAAGTGCCTGACGGAGAAGGGACAAGACGATGACAATTCGAGTAAAAGAGGTCATGGTAATCAGCACTGCCGGGGCGAAGGCAAGGGTCGTAAGGAGTATTATTATCCTTACGGCGGCGCTGAGACCTCCGGGGCCAGTGCCACCTTTTATGGATAGATTCACTGACGGCATATTCAACGACGAGGCCGCAGAGATAGAAGGCACAACGAGAAGCAGTATCACTATTCCCCCTAAAAGGGCTGTAATATTTGCAGTTTTTCTACTGTCAAGACTCTTTAGCCGGCCCATGTCAACTGCCCTTTTCCATCTTTATCACTTTCACAGGAGTCCTCTTGATAAGCCTTCCAAGCCCCTTCAGCCCTCCTCTGGCGGGGCTGAGCCTAAGGGTTTTAAGGGTCTCAGGGTCATCGATACGAAGGAGGAGGTTTATGGCGTTGGGAGAGACGCCGAGCACAAGGACCTCTCCTGCCACATCGACTATTGCGATACTGCTCTTCTGCCCAATAAAGGCCCTTGATGTGACGCTCACGGGAGCAGACCCCATGGCAGAGCCACTCCGCCCCGAGAGCACTCGAAGTACATAGACAGCCCCTGCGACAAGCACCGCCACAAGGCCAAGGGCCAAAATAGACCTTAAAAGCATGTATGAATATCCTTCCATCAGCCGAGCCTCTTTACCCTCTCCGCAGGGCTTATGATATCCGTAAGGCGAACTCCGAACTTCTCGTTAACCATGACAACCTCTCCCCTTGCCACGAGCCTTCCGTTTACAAGTATTTCCATGGGCTCTCCGGCCATCTTCTCAAGCTCCACTACGGAGCCCTGACCGAGTTGCAGGATATCCTTTATAAGCATGACGGAGCGGCCAAGCTCCACGGATACTGTGACGGGGATATCCAGTATCATGTCCATGCTTGCAAGCGAGTCAGTAACAGAGCCCTTTAGCTCTGCGAAATCAGCGGGCTGAGTCTCAATGGGCGGGGCCTGCGCCTGCTCGGCAGGGGCCGCCTCGGCCATGGCCTCTGCCCAGGCATCTTCCGTAACCGTCTCATCGCTATCACTACCGCCCTCGGCCTCTTTCATGGCCTCGGCCCATACATCCTCTGTTACCTTTTCATCGCCTGCAGTGGCCTCGTCATCAGCCCCTTCAGCAGAGGCCGGCCGAGCCTCTTCAGCCCCATCTTCGCCTCCAGCTTTACTCTCCTCCCCCGGAATATCTTCCGAAGTCTCGTCCATGGCGGCCTGTTCCTCTTCCGCAGAATTTTTATCATTACTCTCTGACATCTCACTCCCCTTTATTGATTACAGATTGAATCTCCAGCGCATAGTTGTTGCAAGAGAGACCGGGGCGGCCAAAAAACATCGCGTTCCCTTCTATCTTGAACTCAAAGGGTTCATCGGTCTTCTTATCCAGGACTATTACATCGCCGAGCTTGAGCTTCTGTAGCTCAGAGAGCTTTATGCTCGTAACGCCCACCTCAGAGCCAACTGAAAGGGGGACGTGTTCGACATGCTGTCTCAGCCGCGTAGTCCAGCCCTTGTCAGCGTCTGCCGAAACATTACCCGATTTGCCGTAAAGACTTTCCTTTATTGGCTCCAGACTCAGATAGGGTATGCAGAAAAAGAAGGTGTTCTTTTTATTGTCATTCGTAGACGACTCTATCTCCATATGAAAGGTAGAGACCATCATTATCTCAACGGCCTCTATTACATTTACAAAGTGCGGATTCATCTCGCTTTTCACATACTCGAAGTCAACAGTGCAGATACTCTTCCATGAGGCGGAGAGGGTTTTTAATATCACATCCACAATCTTCTTTATTACGGACTGCTCAACAACGGTAAATTCCCTGCCCTCAATACGCGTATAGAACCTCCCGGTGCCGCCGAAGTAATTATCTACTATGAGATAAACAAGGGCCGGGTCCATGACCAGTATGCCGTGGCCCCTGAGGGGGCTCAGGGTAAAGATATTTATACTCGAAGGGAGCGTGAGGTTTCTTAGAAACTCCTCATACTTCACACTCTCAATGCCCTTTGCCTCAATCTCAATACCCTTTCTCATAATGCTCAGAAGCGGCCCGCGCACACGATTGCAGAACTTCTCGTTTACCATCTCAAGGGTGGGCATCCGCCCTCTTATGGTCTTGTTCTGGGCAACGAAGTCATAGGGGATAACACCGTCAACGGCCTCTGCAGAGTTCTTGCCCGACTCTATATTGCCCTCTGAGAGCCCCTGAAGAAGGGCGTCTACCTCTTCCTGATCAAGTATCTGGTCCTGCGCCATCTTCCCTCTTACTGAATTACAAAATCCGTAAAATATACGCCCAGTACAGGCTCATCCTCTAAAAATCTATTCACCCTCTTTAGAATCTCGTCCCGCAGACGGTATTTCCCCTCGACACTGCCTATCTCGGCGTAGTTTTTACTGCTGAGAAGGATTATAAGTGCGTCTTTTATCTTTGGGAGCTGAGCCTTTATCTCCTCCTCGGCGCCTGAGTCTGCAAGCTCGAGCTTCAGTGTAAGCTTCAGGTAACGTGTGCCGATATTATCCTGTAGATTCACGACAAAGGGCGTGAGGTTGAAAAAGGCCGGGCCGTCACCCTGCTCTCCCTCTGATTTACCGTGGCCGGATTTTTCGCCGTGTTTGGAGTGCTTTGAATTTTTGACGTGTTTGGCGCCATCTTCACCAGCATTATTCGCATCATCTCCTGAAGGGGCCAAAAAAGTCTTATAGGCAAAAAAACCGCCACCGCCGAGGAGGATGATAACAAGGGGGATGATAATAAGGATGAGTTTGCTCTTTTTCTTTTTAACCTCACCCTGTCCGTCTTTACTCTCTTCCGCCGCGTCGGCCATGGTAGTCTCCTTATTGGTTTTTGATTCAGCTTCCGCATGGAATAAGTGCAAGCTCCGTGCCACTAAAGCGGCAATGAATCATCGCCCGCCTCCGTGACAATATGCGGGACATAACTCTTTCTCTCTCCAGCCCTGTCTATCGGCAAGTCAGAATATTGCCACCTCCATCGCATTGTCTTGTCCATGCAAAAAAAGAGGAGGTATGCCTCGGCCGGCATACCTCCTCTTGAGAAATGGGCGCAAAATGGACCGCCCGGTCTTCATCTATTTATTTTCATCGCTTCACTGAAAAATATTTCATTAACGCTTCAGGTTAACGAGTTCGGCAAGCAGAGCGTCCGTCGTGGTGATGATACGGGAGTTGGCCTGAAAACCCCTCTGCGCCGTAATCATCTTTACAAACTCCTGTGCTATGTCCACTGTTGAGAGCTCCAGCGTAGAGGCCCTAAGCACGCCTACACCGCCGCTTCCCGGGGCGTTAAGAAGCCTCTGCCCCGATGCAGAAGTCTCGGAAAACAGGCCACTGCCGTCTGAGGTAAGCCCCGTGATATTTGGAAAATCAGCGAGCATGAGCCGCGCTATGGTCCTGTTTGTCCCGTTGGAAAATACGCCTGTAATAATGCCGTCCGTGCCGACATCAAGCCTCTGCAGGGTGCCGGGGGCAAAGCCGTCCTGCTTTAGTCTCAATAGCGAAGAACCAACGCCGTACTGCGTAGTGCCGTCCGTACCCGTGCCGCCGGCGGTAGTGCCTGTTCCAAAATCAAAAGAAATAATCTGATTCTGATTGACGCCGCCGGCAAAATCAAAACCGCCTGTCGGATATGTTACGGCAGACTCGGAAAACAGGGCGCCGCTCGTATCAAAGACCATGCTCCCGCGGGCCTGTATCTCGGTGTTGCCTGTCGTGCTGTCAGCGGCGTCGGTGACAGAGAACCAGTCCCATGTATTGCCAGAGGTGCCGATGCTATTCTTCCTGAAATAAGTGGTGATTACATGGGAATTCCCCAGAGAATCATAGATGGTAACAGGGGCGGAAAAATTTGAGGTCTCGCCGGCCTTTGCAAGGCTAAAGGCGCCGCCGGCCAGATCACTCACATCAAATGAACCTGCTGTAATAGGGCCTGATGCCACGGCATTAAAACCTAGCAGGGCCGCTGATGTGCTTGTTGACCAGTCAATGGCAAGGGTAGTGGCGTTACCCGTATCATTGGTTACGGTAAACTTTCCCGTCTTTCCGTCATAAACAACTGTATAGGTATCAGTTGTGCCGTTCTTGGCCTCAAGGGCCGACTTTATCGCCGCCGCCACGGCGCCTCCATCGTTTGCCGTGCCCGTGGCAAGCCCGCCGTCTGTGACAAGGCTCGCCGTAATGGGCGCGCCCCCGACATCAAAGACAAATGAATCATTCACGCCGGAGGTGAAGACATAACCCGTCACAGGGGCGTTGGAATCGAGGTTTACGGAGAGATCAATCTTTGATGTAGCGTTGGGAGAAACGTTATTAGTCGTAAGTTGTATGTCCTTTACGGTGTTGCCGAGTATCCCCGATGGGTTTGCCATAAAACCCTGTAGCCTCAAGTTGTCGGGATTTACGAGATAGTTATCCTTATCCGTATGAAACTGGCCTGCCCTTGAGTATGACGGCTTACTGAGCGAGGGGTTCTGAAGGACAAAGAACCCACCGCCGCTTATTGCAAGGTCAAAGGCGTTGCCCGTAGTCTCCATGGCGCCCTGA
Organism: uncultured Thermodesulfobacteriota bacterium; assembly: GCA_964474975.1. GTDB lineage: Bacteria > Desulfobacterota > GWC2-55-46 > GWC2-55-46 > JADFVP01 > JAJRZX01. Next base: position 36,443 of record CAYYUX010000001.1, on the reverse strand, counting down.
TTGAAGAGATGCTCCACGCCCGTCATATCCACGCCGAGCCCTATCTGCTTGGGATTGCCTCCGGCGTTAAGGGTCTGACTGAGTAGATCCGAAAATATGGCCCTGCTCGCCTTAAACCCAACGGTGTTGACGTTGGCTATGTTGTTGCCAACCACGGATAACTCTGCGAGGTTTGCGTTAAGGCCGCTTATACCCGTAAATAGTGATGTCTGCACAGTGAACCTCCTTTAAATTTTTAAATCAATCTGCCCTCTGCTCGGATTATGGCCTTCTTAAGACTATTCCTCCTCTTATCAGGAGATTCGATTAAAAGACCTCTTTAATGTTGCCAGATGGAAACATTGTCCCTCCTATGACGATTTTTGCCGTATCGCCGAAGAAATTAACTCCCTGAACCCTGCCGCTTATGTTGGTATCAAGGGGTGTATCATTACCGGAGCCGTCTCCTGCAGTAACGCTGAAACCATACTCTCCCGCAGGCAAAGCTGAGCCGCCGCTATCAAGGCCGTCCCAGATAAACTCATGCGTACCAGCCGGCACGTTCCTCGTTTTTAAGCTGTCCACGACCTTACCCTCACTGTTAAAGACCGTTAAGGTCACAGTATCAGCGGGGTTGTTAAGCTCGTAGCCGAGAGGCACGGGAGAGCCCTGAAAACCGAAGGCACTGCCGCTTACAGTTACATTCTTTCCTATAAGCCCGGAAGCGCCGTAGTTATTGAGCTGGGTCATGGAGCCTGAGACATTGGTAAAATTATCGTTTAGGTTATTTATGCCCTCAAGTGAGCTGAACTGTGCAAGCTGAGCGACAAAGGCCGTATTATCCGTCGGAGAGAGGGGGTCCTGATTCTTTAACTGCGTCACAAGAAGATTAAGAAACATATCTGATGATACCGTTGTGTTCTTTGCCGCGGCCCCGCCTCCTGTGGCCAAGGCATTAAGTCCTACCGGATTTGTCTGCATCTTAGAGCCTCCCTTATATTTATTGACACTTGAATACTGCCTTACACTATATCCTTATATAAAAAGGTCGAGGACTCCTCTCGGCATTGGCCTCTTAAGGGTCTTTACGGCAAGAGGCATCTCTTCGACTGCATGGGCCGCTTTTGTGAGCCCCCTGCCGCCTCTTCCGTAACGACTTCCATTGTCTCCGAATTGCTCCCCTTTTTGACGCGGAGGCGTATCCGAACCCTTAAGCGCTACATCAAGACCACCGAGCATAAATCCCTGACCTGCCAATTGTTCCTCAAGGACTACGGTATTTGCCTTAAGCATGGTCATGACATCAGCGTTCTCGACAAGTATGGAAGCATCTACGAGGCCGTGATGAAGCATCACCTTTATCTCCAAATGACCGAGTTCCGCAGGTTCGAGATTTAAAACAATTTCTCTCTCTCCTTTTCTGAGGCTCATAACAAGGCCATCCCCTGCCTGCTTAATAATCTCCCCCCCACTGACCTCTGCGGCTCCCTTCAAATTCGCAGGAGAAACCCTGCTTCGAGACTGCGTAGGCTCTGCCGGCGCGCTCACATTCAAAAGAGCGACCGAGTCACTGAAGACTGCTTTACGGCCCTGCCCCGAGCGCTGACCATGGGGGCGACCGGCGGAAACAGAAGAGACAATGCGGAGACCGCTGACAACTTTCACGGCCCCGTCACCGCTACCGGACTTCATCTTGTCCTGAAATGTCCGGCCCTCCTTCGCTCCACTTCCTTCTGAAATATTAGCGCCCATAAGAGACCGGGGCTTAGATGCAGAGGCCGCGCGGAGTCCCTTTTTTACCCTTTTGCGCTCCTTTGCCGCCTTTTGCCCCTTTTTAAGAGCGCCCTTTATATTCGCAGTCTTAAGGGGGCTTAAGATATTGTTCGGGGTGACGCCTGCGGAAATTTTCGGTATTCCCTTTATTGTAGAAGTCCCGGCGGTCTTGAGGCGGCTTATGCCTCTAAGAGATATTTTTTTCCCCATGACCATCTGTCCGTCAAAATCGTCCTTCACCATACTCCTTGCGCCTTTGTCCGCCGCCGCTCCTTTTATCTTCTTCACTGCCCCGAAGGAAACCTTTTTCAAAGGAAAATTGCCTTTATGAATCTTCTCTAAGACCTTCTTTCTCTTCCCGGCAGTCTTTTTGTGAGCAACAGAATTTTTAAGGCCTTTTACCTTACCGCCACTATCTATAAGGGACTTTTTATGCCTATGCCCCGAGGCGCTTACAAGTGGAACCAATATGGTCTGAACATAGTCTCCTGTCGTCATGGCAGGGCCTTTTTGCGATGTTTTTTTAATCTTTCTTCTCCCTGCCTCTGCCTTTTCGGCGGCCTTGAGCTTGCCCTTGAAACCGCTGTCTCCGCGGGATAGGCGGGACGTATTTGAGGTCTTATGGGCATTACCGCCGCGGACCTTACCTGCGGTGAAAACGCTACTCTCCATGGACTAAGGCTCCTTGGAAAAAAGTGACTTTACGCGGATTGACATATCTACCCACCAGACTTGAGTTTGTGGGCAAAGACCTTGCAACTATACTAAGCAACGGCCGTGCCATGAATTTACAGGTTAGATAAAATGCTTTGACAACAAATAGTTACGCTAATCACATACCACCCAATAGCATGTAATCAAATAGCCCTTGACGGGCAAAAAAAACCCCTTCGGCAATCTTTACCGGCCATAAAAGGCGGGTCGAAAAGCACGAAGGGCGCATAGTATAATCAGGTAGAGATGACCTTAGTTCCGCAGGGAGAGAGAAAACATATGTGGCCTTAAGTCACCGTAGTTCCTTCTTAAGCACGCGGCTTATCCTTACGGATTTATCTACATTAACAAGGCCGAGAATTTTACCTGCCACTTTCTCCTTCATACCCCCGAGTATCGAGGCGGCCATCTCGTCATCAAGATGCTCAATCCTCGTAGCGGCATCGCCGGGCGCCATGTTTTCGTAGATCTTGACAAGGTGCTTTATCCTCGCGTCATTAAAGGTATTTATCTCTCCTCTCAGCGAGTTCAGCTTTTTCAGCAAGGATTTGAGTTTCTTAACTCTTGTATCAATATCACCACGTATGTCGGAAAGGTGACGTTTTCTCTCCACAAGTTCTTCTTCCCGCCTGCGGAGTTCGTCTTCCTTTCGTCTGACGGCCATAAGGAGCCCCTTATCGTCCGTCGAGGAATTATCTTTTTTTACCACATCAGCAGGTCTTGTCTCAGAGCGAGGCGGTATTCCGGCCACTGCATCATTGGCAGAATAGGGGATAACGTTTGTAAAGAGCCATATTGCGAGGATGAATACCTTAAGGATTACAAGGGCGGCAAGGACCTTATTTTTCATTTTTATTCCCTCCGAAAGAGAACATAGTGCCGGCAATGTCATCCATTACCTTCTGTTCTGTCCGCGTTGAGTCTGCCCTGTATTTTTCAAGTGATTTTTCCTTCATCGCGTCAAGGACCTTGCGGTCCTTCATTACGCGGATAAGGTCCATGCGTCTCTCTTCAAGCTCTCTTTTAAGGGTCTTCAGCTCCTCCTCCATCTCTGTTACAAGCTCTTTGAGATCCTTGATATAAGTGACGTACAGTGCGAGTTCAAGCCTTTTGTCGCCACTCTCCCGTAATTTGTCTATCTCCTCGGAGAGGCGGCGCCTCTCCTCCCGAAGAGAAATCAGTGCAGCCTCCTTATCCATGTATGCCTTGAGCCCGGCGGAAAACTCTCTCATGCTGATGTCCTCAAGGCTCTCTCTGTACCTATGTAGTGAATCAAGATTAAAGCTGAATTTTTTCATCCCTCCACCTATACGCTCTCGCATGACGGCGCCTCATCGGGGCTATACTCATCGGCGAGGGCCATCAGGATATCTGCGCTTTTTTCAAATACTACACGCTCTCCCATGCCCTGCCGCAAGAATTCATTTATCGCGGCAATCGCCCTTACCGCCCTGTCCACCAGGGGGTCACTACCGTCTTTATAGGCTCCTATGCTTATAAGGTCGTAAGCCTTTCTGTATGCCGCCATAAGGGCGCGAACCTTTACCGCCGCCCTTATATGCTCATCGGAGACGACATCAATCATCACACGGCTGATGCTCTCAAGGACATCTATGGCGGGATAATGCCCGCTTGAGGCAAGAGCCCTTGACAAGACCACATGGCCGTCGAGGATGCTCCTCGTAGTATCTCCGATGGGATCGTTTATGTCGTCACCCTCTACAAGGATGGTATAAAAACCGGTAATAGTGCCGCACGTGCTTGATGTGCCTACCCTCTCGAGAAGTTTCGGCAACATGGTAAAGACAGATGGCGGATAACCCCGTGTGGCGGGAGGCTCACCGGCGGCAAGGCCGACCTCGCGCTGGGCCATGGCAAAACGCGTCACGGAATCCATCATAAGAAGCACATCAGAGCCCTTGTCCCTGAAGTACTCGGCTATGGCTGTGGCCATAAAAGCGGCCCTCATCCTGATAAGCGGCGGCTGGTCAGAAGTGGCCACCACCACTACGGAGCGCGCGAGTCCCTCGGGGCCAAGGTCTTTTTCGATAAACTCCTTTACCTCCCTGCCTCTCTCGCCGACAAGGGCTATGACATTGACGTCAGCGGAGGTGTTTCTTGCCATCATGCCCATCAGCACGCTCTTTCCCACTCCGCTCCCCGCGAATATACCGATTCTTTGACCGCGGCCCACGGTAAGGAGTCCGTTCAAAGCCTTAATGCCAACGTCAAGGGGTTTTTCGATACGCCTCCTCTTAAGGGGGTTCTCAGGGGCACAGTAAAGCGGATACTCCATATCGGCCTCTACGGGGCCAAGGCCGTCTATGGGCATGCCGAGTCCATCAAGGGTCCTGCCGAGGAGCCGCTCGCTCACACGCACACGGGCGCTATTTCTCTTCGTCACTATCTTGCTACCCGGCCCTATTCCAAAGACCTCTCCAAGGGGCATGAGGAGGATTCTCTCTCCGGCAAAGCCCACTACCTCGCAGTCAAGATTGCTCATGCCGTGGCCGGGATAGACTTTGCATATCTCCCCCACTGATGCGCCAAAGCCTATACCTTCCATGACGAGTCCGACGACGCGCGTTATCCTGCCGTTAACCCTTACGGGCCTCATCTCCTCAACGGCCTCTATGTGACCCTTGAGCCGACTTTTGAGCGCCGTGGAATACTTCATGCCTACTGTATACCTCTCTCTATCTCAAACCATGAAATATAAAAAACATTTATAAAATAAGGCCACGCAACCCCTTGGCCCCATCCTCACATTCTCCCGTCTCGCCGTCCTCACATCATTCCATCTTGCCATTATCCCCTCATCCCGCTCTGCCGTCTTGTAGCCTTCGCCCCATCCGTCTCTACCATCGTTTACACTCTTTACACCCGCCTTCTTCACACCTGCCCTCTTTACCATTCGCGCCGTTCTTAAATCGATATTCTTAAGCCCTTCTTCCTCATACCCGCCCCTTACCACTTACTTCAATGCCCAGCTACCTCCCCCCCCTTCTCAGCCGTCCTTTAGGATCCCCTGCACCTCGTCAAGGAGCCCTTCAATAGTGGCGTCCACCTCTCCGGTGCCTGTCTCGATGATACATCCGCCGCTCTTCAGGGACTCGTCGCCATCAAGTGCCACAGCCGCAAAGCCCTGTGTGTAGCGCTTCAGTTCTTTGCCATGCTCCTTAATCATTGCCATGTCTCCGGGGTTAAGCCTTATCCTAATCCTGCCATTGGTTACAGCGGCCTTTAATGCCTCTTTGACAACATAGACCACGCTATCCTCGCGTATTGAAAACTCGCGCAGAATGACTTTTCGGGCTATGCTCAGGCATAGCTCCACGGCCTCAGCCTCGCATTCACTGAAAAGTACTTTCTTAAAGTCTCTTATCTCGGAGATAAGTTCCTCAAGCCTTCTACAGCGTATGGCCGTTTCTTTTTTCACAACCTCTCCGGCAGTCTTTTTCCCATCTTCAAAGCCCGCCATGTAGGCGTCTTTATAAATGCCCTCAGCCCCGGAGGCAGAGAGCTTATCGCCTGCCCTTCTCTGCGAGACCCTCCTGTCTCTTATCTTCTCGAAAATAAGGGGAGAAACATCTCCGTCTTTTTTCTCGCCGGACTTGTATATATGTGATGTCATTCCGGACACTTCTCCTGTTTTTTATGACAAATGGATTGCCATAGCATTGGCAAAATAAACCCATCAGGCAATAACATCTCCCTGCTTGCCTGCCCTCATGATTTTGCCCTCCTGCTCAAGCCTTCTCGCAACGCTCACAACGGCTATCTGCGCTTTCTCAACATCGCTTACCTTTGTCGGCCCCCTGCTCTCTATGTCTTCTTTCAGCATAGTGGCGGCCCTCTCCGACATATTCTTGAAGAACTTTTCGCTGAGCGTCTCATCGGCGCCCTTCAGGGCTACGCTGAGGTTCTCCGTATCCACCTCTTTCAAGATAGCCTGCATGGCGCGGTCTTCCATCTCAAGGAGGTCTGTAAAGACGAACATTTTCTCCTGTATCTTTGTGGCGAGATCGGAACTCGACTTGTCAATGAACTCTATTATGGAAGTCTCAGTCGCCGACTCCATCTGATTAAGTATCTCTGCGGCAACCTTGATGCCCTCGACTACATCTCCTGCGGAATCTTCGGATTCAAGGACCTGCTCCCTGATGACCGCCTCTATTTCCTTAACGGCCGCCTGCGGGATGGTGTCAATAACAGCGACGCGTTGCATGACATCGCCCATGAGGATCTCAGGCAGGAGCTTAAGGACGAGCGAGGCGCGCTCAGGCGGCATGAGGGCGAGGATAAGGGCAATTATCTGCGGATGCTCACCCCTTACCATATTTGCGACAACCTTTGGGTCCATATAGGCAAGGGCCTTTATTCCGTCTCCCTCAGACTCTTTGGCTATCTGGTCAAGGACCCTCTTTGCCTTTTCCGGGCTAAAGGTACTCTCGATGACGCTTCTGGCAAACTCAAGGCCCTGCACTGCGAGTCCCGATGTCTCTGAACTGGACAAAAATTCTTTCGCCACTTCTTGTCCCACATCAGAGGGTATAGAGTCCATACGCGCGATACTCTCGCTGACCTCCTGAGCCTCTCTATGGGTCAGAAACTGCATCACCTCGGATGCGAGGTTTTCGCCAACGTTAATTAGAAGCACTGCCGCCTTGTCTATGCCTTTGATATCAACACCTCTTTGTCTTATCTTTCCTGCATCCAGCCCTTTAATACCATGGCCGCCTGCCTCGGATTCTCCCTGACCAGCTGTTTCAGTCGTTCCGTGGTATCCGCATTGCTCTTCTTGCTCCCCGACGAGAGGGCAAGCTCGTCGTCGCCCCTATTCAGGGCCGCGGGAAGGTTATTATCAATAGCCTCAAGGGCTACTCTTTCGATTGTCAATCTTTTGATAATGGGTCTTATTACGAAAAATATGAGAAAAAGAACGCTAAGCCCCACACTTCCATACTTTGCCGCAAGGGGCATTATCTTATCCGTCATGGAGACAGATGGCTCGATAGGCGCAAGGTTATCCACGGGAAGAGTCTCTTCAAAGGGGATATTTACCACACTTACGGTATCTCCCCGTTTTTCATCAAATCCCACGGTGGCTTTGACTATGGATGATATCTTCGCCAGCTCCTCGGCGGTTCTCGGGGTATAAGTTCTTTTGCCCCTCCCGCCATCGGCGCCTGACTCGGCAGTAGTGTATACACCATCTACAAGGACGGCCACGGAGAGTTTTTTAATCTGTCCAAAGGGCTCTACGATACGTTTAACGACCTTGTTTATCTCGTAATTTATTACCTCGTCGTCTTTTTGAGAGGCCCTCGCGCCATTGGAGGCCGCCTTCCCGGCGCCGCCGGGAAGATTGGATACAACGCCTGGTACGCCGCCTGCTCCGGCACCTGAGCCGGAGCTCTCTTTTGTCCTGTGTTCGCTCCTTATAACCTGACTATCGGGGTCATATATCTCTTCTGTCCTGTCAACACGGCGCCTCTCAAGGTCTACGGAGATACGCGCCACGACCTTGCCGTTGCCAAGGGCCTTCTCAATCATGGACTGCACACGTCGGGCAAGGCTTGCCTCAAGGCGTTTTTTGTAATCCATCTGCGAGGTCATAAGCCCCTCTGCGCTATCGTCATTACCCTTTGATGTCCAGAGCTTGCCCGAGGTATCCACTATTGTCACATCCGCCGGTTCGAGGTCAGCGATGCTTCCTGCCACAAGGTGGACGATTGCCCTTACCTCATCGCCGCTAAGGGAGGCGCCGGGACGGAGCTTCAAGACTATTGAGGCGCGGGCCTTTTTTTTCTCATCGAGAAAAACGCCCTTCTCTGGAATAACAAGGTGAACACGAGCGGAGCTTACGCTGACAATCTCCGTTATACTCCTTGAGAGTTCACCCTGCATTGCCCTTCTGAAATTTATCTTCTGGACAAAATCCGTAAGCCCGAAGTTATTTTTATCAAATAACTCAAAACCTACGCCACCGCCTCCGGGCAGGCCGTCTTCGGCAAGGAGCATCCTTGTCTCATGGACCTTGCTCACGGGTACGGAGATAATGCCTCCGTCTATCTTGTAGGGGATATTCTTGTCGCCGAGTTTTGCGATAATTGCCCCGGCGTCCTCGGGGGCGAGTCCCGCAAAGAGCACGCCGTAATCAGGGCGCTGACTCCACGTGACAAGAAATATTATGGCCCCTCCCGTAATAATGGCAAGTAGCGCAAGGGCAGTGAGCTTCATGGAGCCCATACCGCCTACATGTTTTCCAACTGAGGCCATCTATCGCACCTATACCTGCATCCGCATTATCTCTTCATAGGCGGCGAGGAGTTTGTTGCGCACCTGCACCATGAGGTTAAATGAGAGGTCCGCCTTTTCTATGGCTATCATCGTATTATGAAGGTCTCCGCCCTTGCCCGCGGCAAGGCCTTCTATGTTTTTGTCGGCCTCGCCCTGAAGGGCGTTTACCTTCTCAAGACTTTCCTTGAGCATATCCTCGAAGCCGCCCTTGCCGGGGACGCTCCCGCGTGCCTTCAGGGCATTGGCCTCGGTTATGATGTTAGCGGCCCCCTTGATAGAATTAACCATCACTCCCCTCCGTCTTAAGTTATAAATTCAAGCGCTATTGAATAAGCTCCAGGGCTCTCATCATCATCTCTCTTGTGGCCCTGAAGGCATTTACATTCGCCTCATAACTACGTGAGGCGCTAATCATATTGACCATCTCCTCAGCTGTATTCACATTAGGGTACTGCACATAACCGTTTGAATCCGCCCCCGGATGCCCCGGCTCATAGACGCTCTTAAAGGGTCTTGCATCCTCCACTATCGAAGAGACACGCACGGCCTGCAAGTCTCCCTCGCCTGAAGAATCGAGTACATCTTTGAAACTCGGGGCATTACGTACCGTGCTGAAAACAACGTCTCTCCTCCTGTATGGGCCGCCTGAGACCCCGCCCGTGCTATTGGCGTTGGCAAGGTTACTTGATATAACGTTCATCCTGACACGCTGTGCCTTCATGCCCGAGGCGATAACCGAAAAGACATCAAACATCTATCTACCTCCCTTCTTTTATGGCTGTCATCAATATGGAGAACTTTTTTCTCAGCATCCTTGCCGATAGATTGTAGGCCATGTAGTTACCTGATAATCTTCCCATCTCGTCCTCGATATCCACGGTATTGGCATCAAAACCAGGGTCAGAGACAGGCCTCTCCATCATCTTTATCTCCCCGGACTCAGCCGTACTGCTGAAGTGTACGGGATTTGTACCCGCAAGCCTTACCTCCGAGGCAGAGTCCCCCATGGCCTTGCTGAGGGCGTCTCTAAAGTCCACATCCCTTGCACGATAACCCGGCGTCTCGCTATTCGCTATATTCGAGGCTATGGCCCGATGCTCCGCGGCGCGAAGATCAAGCGTCCTCGCAAGGATATCTATGGTCCTGTCAAATATAAAATCCATACTCACCTCTTTGAAGGGGAGGATGTAAGATTACTACACCCATAACTCCCCTGCCCGATTCTAATCCCCCTGCTCCCAAGTTCTCATACCTCCCGGTCCTCTTAGCCTCCTTCCACATTATCGCTCCTGCCCGGGTATTGCTTTGCCGAGAAATATAATTGCAAGATTCATACCGTCGGAGCAGGCATGTTTTGCTTAAGTATTCTGTAGAGCGCGTGATTAAAAAGGAAAAAACTGCCTCATAGCGTCTAAGAAACGGCCCGATGAGTTGCGGCGGCGTCATACTCGTTAAGTTTGTTTCGGAGTGTTCTTATGGATATTCCAAGCCTTCTCGCCGCCCTTGTCCTGTTGCCCCCTGTATCGTCAAGCGTCTTATATATAAGGTCCCTCTCAACGTCCTTAATGGTTATTCCGTCAAAGGAAAAACCCTGAGGCACCGGTGTCATGGGTTCCTCTTTATCGCCATCGTCATTGCATAAGAGGATGTGTTCTTTTGAAAGTACCGTGCCATTACTGAGAAGCACGGAACGCTCAATGGTATTTTCAAGCTCACGGACGTTTCCCGGCCATCGACGGGCCTCAAGGCAGGCCATGGCCTCATCGGATATATCAAGAAGGTGCCGATTGTACTTTCTGCTGAACCTTGCCATAAAGTGTCTTGACAAGAGAGATATGTCTTCTTTTCTATCGCGTAACGGCGGTATAATGATTGGGAAGATATTCAGCCGATAGAAGAGGTCTTCTCTGAAACGCCCCTCAGATACCTCGCGTCTGATGTCTCTGTTTGTCGTGGCGATTATCCTTATATCAAGGGCAGTGACCTTTTTGCCGCCGAGGCGCTCCACCTCTCGTTCCTGTATTACCCTGAGGAGCTTTGCCTGAAGCTTTACGTCCATCTCACTTACCTCGTCGAGTAGTATCGTGCCTTTATGGGCCTGCTCGAATTTGCCAGCCCTTCCCGTGGCCGCGCCAGTAAAGGCGCCTTTTTCAAAGCCGAAGAGTTCGCTCTCAAGGAGGCCATCGGGTATGGATGCGCAGTTAACCGCCACAAAAGGCCTCATACGCCTGACGCTCTGCTCGTGAATAAACCTTGAGACCAGCTCTTTACCCGTGCCGCTCTCGCCGCCTATAAGCACAGTGGCAGTACTGCCAGCCGCTATCCTCGCAAAGGCCAAGGTCTTGCTCATCGCGCAAGACCTTGTGGGCATAAAAACCCCCTTTATGCCCTCTTCAGGGACATCATGACAGTAGGCGCCCTTGAGGGTCTTATCTACAAGCACCTCAAGCCTCTCAAGGGCAAAGGGTTTCTGGATAAAATCAACGGCACCTTCTTTTACTGCCTCCACTGCCTTTTTTACTGTTCCAAAGGCCGTTATCAAAAGCACCGGAGTAGTGGGCTCTATCTTCTTAAGCCCCTTCATCAGCTCCACGCCGTCCATGCCGGGCATCTTCATATCACTTATTACAAGCCTGTAGCTCATATCATGAAACATATCAAGGGCCTCGCGTCCGGAGCTTGCGATATCCACTCTGTAACCCTTCCGGCAAAGCGCCTCATTAAGGGCCGTCCGCATGCCAAGGTCATCGTCAACAACGAGTATGTCCTGCATATATAACCTCCATTAAGATTATTCTCTCCATCATGCCTCACACCCCCTGTCATAATATGGCAGATGAAGAATAAAGCTCGTGCCGCATCCATCGCTTGAGAGGCACTCGATGTCACCTCCATGCGCCTTGACTATCGAGGACACAATTGCAAGGCCAAGGCCCGTCCCGCTATGCCTCGTAGTGTAAAAGGGCTCGAATATCCTGTCCTGAGTCTCCTCGTCCATCCCGCATCCGTTGTCCCGTATAACCACCTCAAGGTTCTGACCCTCTCGCAGAGAAGTTGATATGTTTATGGCGCCGCTCTTATCGCCGATGGCGTCAAAAGCGTTGAAGATAAGATTGACAAAAAGCTGTTTAAGGAGCCGCTCGTCTCCCATGACCATGGCGTTCTCATCTGAAAAATTTTCTATGGTAATATTCACGGCTTTACTGCCGGAACAGGTTCTCAGGGCATCTTCTATAACCTTTCTTATGGTAAGGGGAATAAGAGAAGGCTCGGGCTGATTGGAGAATACGAGCATGTCGGAGAGTATACGGTCAAGATTTCCTATACCCTCTACAATATGCCCGGCAAGGGTCTGAGCCCTGCTCTGCCCATCGAGTTCACGGCAGAGTATGGTGGAAAATATAAGCATGGAGCCAAGGGGATTTCTTATCTCATGTGCTATCTTCGCGGCCATCTCACCCATGGCGGCAAGCCTTGCCGTCCTCTCGGCGGCGCGGTTTTTTCCAGAGAACTCTCTCTCAAGGTCTCCGAGCTTATCGCCGAGCCTTGCGTACTGCATCTCGAGCTTTCGTGACGATGCTTCAAAGTCCATGAAGGCGCTCTTGAGAAATGCCTTATCAACCTTAACGTCCATAATGACTCTACGACCCTCCTCTCTCTGCCATCTGCAGGGCCTCTGCCCAGTCTCCGTAAGACCTCTCGCTGTGCTTCAAGTTTTTCAGGGCCTTTACGGCCTTTCCTCTCATGCCTGCACCGGCATAACTAAGCGATAGGCGATATCTCAGCCAACTCTCTGTAACTGTGTTGCCATTTGCGGCCATTGCCTCAGCCCTGTTGTAGGCATTTATGGCCTCTGTAAATCCGCGGGCGATAAATTGACTGTCGGCGTATCCTGTCTCGGCCTCGAGAAGTCTTTTTTTGTCCTTATGTTTCCTGAATAAATCCCTTGCCTTTGCGTAGGACTTTCCGGCCTCAGGCCACATCCCGAGGCCGCGATATGCCTTGGCCCTCAGGAGCATTACAGATCCTGATTTTTTACTACGGCTCAGCCGTATCACATCCTTGAAGTTACCCTTGAGGTACTGCGCCTCTATATAATAGGCAGACCATTTTGGCGAGCGCGCCGCCACAGGAGAAGAAGACCGCAGGTCTTCAAGAACAGCGGCGGCGGCAATGCCGTCTCTCTGATCAAGGTATAAACGGGTTAGGAGCATAAGAGCCTTCGCCTTTATCTCAGGGGTTCCTATATGCACTGCATTATTAAGGGCCTTGACGGCGTCGGGCGTAAGGCCTAAACGCATAAGCGCCTCGCCTGCCCTAAGAGAATTTCCCGCCCTCTTGCCAAAGGTAATCCAATCTCCGTATCGAAAATTAATCCTTGCAGTATCGAGCCACTTTTTTTTGAAATAGAGGTCTTTAATCCAATTAAAGGCTATCCTGGAGCGAAGAAAGCCCGCCATATCTGTTCTTGAAAAGAGTTTTTTTTCAGGTGATATCTCGTCAAGCGTTTTCATCGCCTCGCCGTATTCTTTTAACTTCTCAAGGACTATGGCAAGCCTTATGTATGCCTCACCAGCGCCTCTGCTTCCGCTTTCGGCAACCTCTCTGTATAGTGCCTTCGCCTCTGGAAGTTTGCCGCCGTCTCCGGAATAATAATCGGCAAGCGCCATCTCCGAGAGGGCAAGCCCCTCACCCTTTGATTTTTTTTTGACTGCTTTGTAGGCCGCGAGGCCCGCCTTTACCGAGCCTGCGGCCAGCAGAGAATCAGCTGACCTTATGGCAAAGAAAGACCTCAGGAAAGGCTCATCCACGAACCTTGATTTAAGGCCTTTGAATATCAGATGCGCCCCCTTGTAATCACCTCGCATCATCTTCATATCACCGAGGCCCATAAGGCTTAGCGGGTCTTTTGTGAGACCGAGTCTGCCGTATCTTGCCCATGCCGACCTGAACTCTCCTTTCAGGAGCAGGCTCCCGGCAAGCCAACCATCTGCCTCTGCAGAGCCCTCCTGCCTTGCCCTCTCAAACCACTTTAAAGACTTCTCCAGATGCCCGGAAAAAAACAGCACCCTGCCCCTGCCAAGGGCGGCGCGCGCCTTGAGCTTTTTACTTGCCTTCGCCTCATAGGCCATACCGTAGTAAGCAACTGCCTCAGGATAAAGCCCCTCTCTCTCGTAGGCAGAGGCCAGAAGAAAATACGCTATCGGCGTATAGTTGTTATATGCCGTCTTTATAATCACACGCTCCGCCACTAGGAGGCCGCCGTCTTTTTTAATAAGTGCGATTATCGTCTTGAGGGTAGCGGCCCTTGCCTTATAACCGTGCTTTGCAAGGGCTTTCACGTAGGCGTCGGCCTCGGCCCCGTCGTCCCATGCAGAACCGCCCTTTATCGGCACATACTCGAGGAGTATCTCAAGCCCCTTGTCGGGAATATTTCCGTAAAAGGCCTCTTTAAGGTGTCTTACAGCCTCTTTTCTGAATATCCACCTCCAACCTTCATTAAAGGCAAAGGCCTTAAGATGACCTGCGCCGCGATAAGACTTTTTCGAAGATTTTTTATGTACCGACTTATTTCGAAGTCTCTTCACAGAAGTCGTCTTCAACACTGCAGTCTTTTTTTTACGCCCTGCCGCGGTCTCTGTTCTTCTCCCGCCAGGCCGCTTCGGCTTTTTAAGAGGATACATATCAATAACAATCCTGTAAGGTCTCAACACCACTTTGTCGCGTATAACCACGGGACTACGGAGAGCGACATTCATTGTGGTAAAGGGCATGCCGTTTTTTAATGAAGTTGAGATATTCTTAACCCTGAAAAGCCTAGTACCCGCAAAGCCGCCCTTCAAACCTCGAGAGTCCACATCGACAATATATATATCAAGGGCCTTTTTCGTCTTTATAATCCTGTACATAGCCTTACGGCGAAGCACTATGACAAGGCGGTAAAAATCCCTATGCCTTCCCGCCCTTACGGCCCTTATATCTACTCCGGCCCGCCTCGCTGTGCAGTCACCGGGTACGGCAAAACCCCAGGCAAGCACAAATATTACGGGATATAGAAAGTACTTAACCATAGACAGATCCCTCTCCTTGTAATAAAGAGAAGCAACACTCGTGCCACAGGGCAAGCCCTGCGTCACGAGTGTTTAAAAAACCTGTTTAAAGGGGAGTCAGAGCCTTTAATGCGCTTTTTTTAAGGCCTTGGCAGAATCATGGGTGTGGAGTATGGATTGCCTCATAAGATAGTCATCTTAAGGGTGTCGAAAGCTTGACCTTTAGGCATCAAGGCGGAGTCCCTTTCTCTTCATCTTCTCGATGAGGGTTGTCCTGTTGAGCTTAAGGAACTTTGCGGCGTTCTTTTTTACGCCATTAACCATATCAAGGGCATTAACAATGAGGTCAGTCTCGAACTTATCCACTACGGAATTAAAATCAACACCCTCGGGGGAGATGTAAACGCGATAATCAAAGCCCTTGACGCGTTTTCTTGAGAGCAGGACAGTGGCTTTTTTTATGTTGTCTGGCAGGTCCTTTTCCGTCACCATGCCCCTTTCCTTCAATACCACTATACGCTCTATGACATTTTCCATCTCACGAACATTGCCCGGCCATTCGTACTCTTCAAAAAGACTCATGGCATCAGGGGAGATGGTTGTCACATTCTTATGTTTCTTCTTTGAGATGGTTTTGAGAAAATGTTTAATAAATACGGGTATATCTTCTTTCCTTTCCCGTAAAGGAGGCATGTCTATTGGTATTACATTAAGTCTGTAATAGAGGTCTTCCCTGAAAGTTTTATCTTTTATGCCTCTGGCAAGGTCCTGATTCGTAGCCGCGATGACTCTGATGTCCACCTTGATGGTCTTCCTTCCGCCAACTCTCTCGAACTCCTTTTCCTGCAGGACCCTCAATATCTTAACCTGAAGACCGGGGCTCATATCGCCTACCTCATCAAGAAAAACGGTTCCGCCGTTCGCGGCCTCGAACCTTCCTATCTTTGTGGCTATGGCCCCTGTGAAGGCTCCCTTTTCGTGTCCAAAGAGCTCGCTCTCAAGGAGGTCTTCGGGGATGGCGCCGCAGTTTATGGGGACAAAGGGCGCGCTCGCCCTGTTACTGCCGAAGTGGAGGGATTTTGCCACTATCTCCTTGCCCGTTCCGCTCTCGCCGAGTATAAGCACAGTGGAGTCCGTATCGGCCACCTTGTCTATAATACTCCGCACATGCTCTATCTTGTCGCTCGTGCCGAGGAGACGGTCCTTCAATTTGTGGCCGATGTTACGTTTCAGCCTGAGATTTTCCGCCGTAAGATCGCTAACCTCAAAGGCCTTCTCAATGGTCACAAGGACCTCTACTTTATTAAAAGGCTTCTTTATGTAGGAAAAGGCACCCGCGTTAAGGGCATCCATGGCCTTTTTTACGGATCCGTCACGGGGTATGACTATGATGCTTGAGCTCGGACTCGCGCCTGCGATGGAACGCACAAACTCAATATCATCGAGACCGGTGATGTTGAGATCCGCTATGACTACGTTTGGAGTATTTCGACGAATGTAGCTTATGGCGGCATCAGGCTTTTTAATGGTGTTTATGGAATAATCCTCGGCACGAAATTTTTCTTTGAGGAATTGAGTGAGCTGGCCTTCTTCCTCAACTAAAATAACATTTTTTTTCCTCATGTATCTCTCCTTTTGTATAAAAGATGATATCGAGGATGTATATCAAGATGAGTATGTCTCGACAATAAACTGAGTATGCAATATGTACTTCGAGATCTGTAAAGCCTGAGCTGTGAAAACCGCCATGGAGTATAGGGGGATGCGTTGAGACAAAACCGCCCTGCAACTCCTGTATGGATCTCAAGATGGAAGTAAAGAGGCCCCACAAAGGCCGAGGGGGATGTCAGGATGAAGAAAGTAGCCCTCATAAGGGCTGAGATGAATCTCAGGAAGAAAAACGTGGCCCCAATATAGCCCGAGGTGAATATCGGAAATAGTAAAAAGGCCCCCAATAATATCGAAATGAATCTCAGGAAGAAATATATGCCCCTTGGGACGGGAAGATTTATTCGAGGTGAGTTTGAATTATACGTTAAAGGAGGGTGGGTGTCAATATAGAATGTGATGAGAGGTTAAATAGTCGGTTTAGTGACACGGCAAGGGAAGAGTGCCTACTTACCTTCTATGGATGAGAGGTATTTACCATAAAGTTTTGCTATACCCATCCGATGTGTAAAAGAAGGGGAGTGAATAGAGACAGGCCCCTTTCAGACGCGGATAACTGCCGTAATAACTATAAAAATTTATCTTAAGTTAAAAGGATTGCCATGTTGCCAATAATAGGACTCATCGTAGTATTCGGCGCCATTGCCGCAGGTTACACTATGGAGGAAGGCAACTTTTCCATTCTCATTCAGCCTGCGGAGCTAATAACCATCGGTGGAGCGGCACTGGGGTCGCTTATCGTATCATGCCCATCGAACCTGCTGAAGGACGTCTTCAAGTCCATACCAGCCATCATAAAAGGCAGTACCCTTAAGAAGAGTCACTATATCGCGCTCCTGACGCTCCTGTACAACATATTCACAAAGATAAAGAAGGAGGGGCTCCTCTCTATAGAAAAAGACGTTGAAAATCCAAAAGAGAGCGCAATCTTTCAGGCCAATAAATTCATCATGAAGAATCACCATGCCCTTGATTTTCTCTGCGACAACCTGAGGGTCTTTATCATCGGCATCAAGCCAACGGAGATGGAAGATCTCATGGATATCGAGATGGACAGCCACCATGAGGAGGCCGGTGTAACCCCGGGGATTATTACCAAGGTGGGAGATGCCCTGCCCGGTTTCGGCATTGTAGCGGCCGTACTCGGCATCGTCATCACAATGGGCAAGATGAGCGACGGCCCGGAGGTCATCGGTCATAGCGTAGCGGCGGCCCTTGTGGGCACCTTTCTCGGCATACTTCTGAGCTACGGCGTAGTAGGCCCCCTCGGCAGTCATCTTGAGCACAAGAACAGGGATGATTCGAAGTATATCGAGGCCATAAAGATAGCCCTCCTCGCCTTTGCGAAAGACCTTCCGCCGCAGATGGCCGTTGAGGCCGGAAGGAGAACCGTCTTCAGCGGCGCTCGGCCATCCTTCAAGGATCTGGAAGACGCCATCAAGGAGCAGAAGAAAAAATAAGAGGAGGATTCGAGTTGGACAACAACGATACACAACCCATAATCATAAAAAAGGTAATAAAAAAAGGCCACGGCGGAGGGCATCACGGTGGCGCATGGAAGGTTGCTTACGCCGACTTTGTAACGGCGATGATGGCCTTTTTCATGGTTCTCTGGCTTGTAGCCATGATGTCCATAGAGTCCAAGAAGGGTATGGCCGAATACTTCAGAAGCTACACCATATTCGAGGGTACCGAGGCAGGAGGCGGCAAGGGGATATCCGTCATGTCAGGCAACCCCCTCATGTTAAACAAGAGTTCATCCAAACCAGTACCCACAAAGAAATCCAATAATGATATCATTTTACAGATAACCAAGACGGTTAATACAAGGCTCAGCAGTATGAAAAAACAGATACTCATATTTACCACTACCAATGGTGTAAGGCTTGAGCTTGTGGACCTTGATGACAGCCCCATGTTTGAACGCGGCGGAGCCAGGCTCGTTAAGAGGGGTAAAGACGTCTTAAAAGTTCTTGCGGAAACCCTCAAAGATATGCCCAACCAGATAGCCATAGAGGGACACACGGACAGCTTCAAGTTCGCTAACAAGGAGCATACTAACTGGGAGCTTGCCGCAGAGAGGGCCAACGCCGCGAGGAGGGAGCTTGTGCGTGACGGCCTTAATGAACGGCGCATATCCCGAGTCTCGAGCTTTGCCGATGTAGCGCCCCTGAACGGCAAGGATACCTTTGATCCCATAAACAGGCGTGTGAGTATCCTTGTGGAAAAGAAAAAATTCTCGCTTGGAAATGAAGAAAGCCTTTTCAAATAGGATAACATGGCAAAGCCATCAACGTACTGAAGAGATATATCGCCATATTAAAGATCCCCTCCCATGTGCTCTCACGGGAGGGGATCTTAGTATTTATTATCCGGCCTGCGCCTTTACTTTCCGGCCTGCGCGCCACCGGCTTCTCTGCCGGCCCTAAGCATCCGTCTCTGCCAGGCGAAGATGTATCTTACTATTCTCTCTCTCGCCCTCTCATCAATATCAACAAACTTTATTCCCACCTTGTATCCGCCATCGATGTTCTCACATATCCATACGACCTCTCCCGTTACCTCAAGATCCTGCGCATGATCTGGCAGAAAGAGCCTAATGAGAAGCTCGTCGCCCTCGTTGAAGTTCTTGTTGCAGAGTATCTTAAGTCCGCCGCCGCTGATGTTCTCTATACGCGCCTCGGGTATCTCAAAGCATTGTTCCGTAGCGGCATTGGTCATAAGCGTCTTGAGCCTCTGGTTTATCTCAAAGAGCAGGGAATACATCTCCGGGTCGTCTGAGGATATGGCCTCCACCTTTTTTGAAAAATGCCTTAATTCACGAATATTCACGGAGCTATCCGTAATATTGGCGCCATCCTTAAGCACGTAATAAACAGGTATACTGTCATCTATCCTTACGTATTCCCTGCTATTGGAGATCATGCCGACCATATACATCACCTCGTCTCTTTCGTTAGCATTATCCATTTCGTAAACTCCTCTCTACCGTCTTTACCTGAGTGGATAGGTAGGCCTTATTAACCACATTACAGTCTGATAATTTCTCAAGTTCACGACGGATTTCCTCAAGCTCAACTTCAAGAGAGACTCTGAGATTACTGTCGTAATCCAGTATTTTTTTAAGAATATTACCTTCTTCCTTTCCTGCCGGGGCTCCCGCGGACTTCAGACGAGATACAACATCATCACGCTCGGCCATGGTCTTTGCAAGCTCGCCAAGACGGTTCTCTGAGAGAAGCTTTTTCTGGGCCCTCGCGATATCAAGCAATCTCTCCAGCAAGCCCATACGGGCCGTCTTCTCAGCCCCCATATCGCGCCCCCACCTCAAGCCGAGGTTTACCTGTCTGTACACCTGATATTGCCAGAGCGTCCCAGCCCTCCTTCACCTCAATAAAAATACGTGTAACTTCTTCAATAATTTCTGCCGAGTTACTGTTATTGGCCTCAGAGAGTCTTGCAAGGCAATAGCCATATAGATCCCTGAGATTAAGTGCTATCTCCTTACCCCTCTCCATATCCAGGGCGCTGCAAAGTTCGCTTATAATGGCAACGGACCTGTTGATATAACGGCTCCTATTCTCAATATCATTATCTTCTATTGCCAGAACGGCCATCCTGTTGAACTTCACGACGCCTTCGTAGAGCATTATCACAAGCCTCACTCCGTCAGATGTCATTACATGAACCTTCTGATATGCCTTGATACCCTTCATTTATCCCCCTTTAAAAGCCGCCGGCATGCAGGAAATTACCCTGAGCCTTAATCCCGGAGAGAGTACTCTCAAGAAAAGTAAAACGCACTCTCAGAGAGGCCTCATAAGCGGCTATTTCCTGTTCCTTATCGGTTATATGCGTTGTAATAGAGGCTATGTTGCTGGTTAGCCCCTCCTGTTTTTTGGTAATCCTGCCGTCAACGCTGTCGACTAAGGAGCTGGCAAGGTCATATATGCTTTTACCGAAACCTGATGTCGATGTACCCTCTATGAATAGATTCACTACATCGTTGTAATTTGTATTAAGTGCATCCTTGAGCTTTGTGCTGTCAAGGGACATGACTCCTGTGCTGTCTCTTGTAACTCCTACCTGCAGGAGCCTGTTCATGGTAGAGGGTAGGCCGCTTACGGGAGATGTCATAATACGGCTGACCTCATCGGATATACTCCTCGCGACGGCGTCGCCGAATAGGGGGCCGCCGGACTTTGTATCAACATTATAACGGTTGTTGCTCTTGATATAACTCATGACCGCGTTGTATCTGTCTACAAGAGCCACTACCTTTTTTTCTATCTCCCCCACATCGCGTGTAGAGGTTACAGTAACTGGCGCTGAGGCGTTGGCGCTCTTAAGGTTTAGAGTAACACCTGTCAGCACATCGCTTACAGTGTTGGAAGATCGTGTTACGGCGAGACCGTCTACGGTAAAAGAGGCGTCCTGGGCGGCCTGCAGGGTAGTGTTAAAAGCAAGGGTAGTATCATTTTGGTTAATGGTTACGGCGTTAGTCGTTCCAGTTGATTTTGCCGTAAGAACCAGCCGGTAGGATGTGCCGTCGTTTACCACGGAAGATGAGACCCCGGCGTTAAGGGCGTTAATGGCATCGCTTAGCCCGGTGACCGTTGTTGTAGCGTCAACGGCCACGCTCTGCATGGTCCCCGAACCCACGGTAAAATTAAAAGAACCCGGAGCAGAGGCTACGACTGTAGTTGCCGCGGCCACGCCATCGGCGGCTATCTTATGTGATTTTGCAAGGGCATTTACGACAATAACAGATGAATTGGCCGTGGCCGTTGTACTGGCCGTGGCGTCAACTATAGTTGTATCACTGCTTGAAGCAGTAAAACTGGCAAAGCCGGAGGTAGTGCGAAGGGCGTCAGCGGCGGTCTTAAGGTCCTCGACACGGGAGGCGAGTGTTGTGTATGTGGAGTTTACGTTCTCAAGTTTTTTCCTGTCAGATACAAGCTGATCTATAGGGAGGCTCCTCACGCTAACAAGTTGCTGAATAATCGCCTTGGAATCAATTCCCGATATTACGCCAGTTGCGGTTATTGTCATGATGTCCTCCATTAAAAAAAAATTGGCAAGCGCCTCTTACCCCTCTCGGCCCAACAGTTTACAGCTCAGCATAATCATAAAAGGCGGGTGGTGAGGAAGCCATGGCGGCCCCCTCACCCGTAGAGAGGTCAGAATGCCCTTAGACTATCTCAAGAGCTGTAGCGCATTTCTCGGCAGTGTATTAGCCTGCGCGAGAACAGAAATACCAGCCTGAACCATTATCTGGTTCTTTGTAAAGGTAGCCGTCTCAGAGGCAAAGTCAGCGTCTCTTACCCTTGATTCAGCGGCCTGGAAGTTAGTGAATGTAACCTGAAGGTTATTAAGCGCAACGTTAAGCCTGTTCGTTGTAGCACCGTATACGGCCCTTGCGCTATTGACTCTGTTGAGCGCTACGCTTACGGCGTCAAGGGCGTTCAACGCGCCCGTTACACCTGAGAGAGCACCGGCAGAGAGGCTGAGGCCCACATTACCTGTAGCGCCGGCGCTTGTAAGGGCTACAAGACTGACGCTTAACTGGTTATCCGATGAATTTTTGAACCCGATAAACATGGTCAGCGAGGTTATGGAGCCGTTAAGGAGCTTAAAACCTCCAAACTCTGTTGTACCCGCTATCCTGTCTATTTCGTTGATCAGTTTGTCATACTCATCACTGAAAAAGGTTCTTGTATTGCTATCGAGAGTACCCTGTGAGGCGCTCGCGGCAAGCTCGCCCATCCTTGTGATAATGTTCGTAACCTGCTCAGCGGCCTTGTCACTGATTTCCATGGCGCTGACGCCGTCATTGACGTTCCGCTGTGCGGCCTGAATCATCCTGGACTGGCTACGAAGCTGATCCGCCCTGGCAAGCCCCGCGGCGTCATCAGCAGAGCTGTTGACCCTGTGACCAGATGATAGCCTCTGAACGCTTATCTTCAACTGGGCGTTCGATGAACTGATGTTCTGTTGCGCGAGTAGTGACGCAATGTTGGTGTTGATAATTAAAGCCATGTTCTTACCCTCCTTAGTGTTTTACGGCATCCCTGCCAGATAATTATTTGTCCGTATGGCAAAAGGCATCTCTATGAGACCCCCCCTTCCCGCCATATATGCCACCGGACCCTTAATAACCTTATCGGCAGTTGGGTAAGAACCTTTAGCTACCGCTCACATATCTTTTCGGTAAAAGACCTTTTCCTCCATCTGTATCAGTAGCGGACCGAGCTCATACTGCAGTATATCGGCAAGCAGGATATTGTCCCGTGACAAACGGGCGTCTTTCAGCTCCGACATATTCCTTAAAATTGCCTCGTAACAGGATATGGGATTTTCTCTGAATATATCTATCTCATAGGATAGACCGCACCTGTAGAGTGAATCCATGGTTCTGATAACCTCTCCGGTACTCTCGATAATCGCTCCAAGGAGGTTGTCTACTTCTCCAGCACCGCGTCTGAGGGCGGAAGAGGTATCGTTAATGAGAGTACAAATAAAATCAATATACTCACTCACCGTATAAATCCCTTTCAGGACTATGGGGTCTACATCGCCGCTAAAGAGCTTTAGCTCTCCATATAGCTCAAAAGGCTCATTGACGGCCACGGTATCCTTCCATCCGATACCCGCATTAAAGCCATCGAGCCATAGCTCCTGAATAAAACGCCGGAAGGGTTTAAGGTCCTCTTCCACAGCCACAATAATATCGCCGATAGTAGATGCGGCGTCAGCGCCACCTATCTCCAGCCTCGTATCGTCAAGGTATATATCCGTCATAACAGGCTCCTTCTTTATCTGCCATGGAAGCACATAATAATGCCCACGTTAATTAGCGAAGACAAAAAAATAAGAACATGATTTTTAGTTTTCCGGGATTTTCAAGGATTTCCTTCATTGTAATTTTAAACTCATTCATGGACAGCGGGGAGGGCTTGATGGACTCCGCTTCCATTTATCTATGATTAACGGCTACGGGCCGGTCCTGAGCTGACCTCTCATGAAGAAGCCTTACATACGAAAGGCCCTCACGCACCATGGGGGCGAAGAGATCGCATTTCTTTCTCACCTCCGTGTATGTGCGTATCGTACGCTCGATGTCTTTACTGAACTGATCTTCCGTGGAGCGGTCAACTGCCTCTTTAAGGTAGCTCTTAAGGTCGTAGGTGTACTCCACAAGGGCCTCCCATAGAAAAGCTACCTTGCGGGCGGCATTAAAAAGTTTTTTCTCCTTCTTTCTTATCTTCCCAAGGTTATCGCCAAGTTCTGTGCGAAGGCCTTTCATCTGAAAGGCTGTCCGCATCTTTTCCGCCTCTGCTACAATCTGCGATGAAAGTTTTGAGACAAGGGCTACATTCAGCTCCAGTCTCTTAAAGGCCTCTACAAGACCTGCCGTATCCACCTCGGGACGCATGGCCGCCGCAGAAGCAAGAATATCCTCCACGGGCTCGGGATCAAGGATATATTTTGAGATAACCTCTTTAAGGGGCTTATGCTCCATGCCCTTTATAAAGGCGCCGCCTTCAGTGGCGTTAACGACACGTATATCGGGGTATTCCTCTTTCAGAAGAATCATATAACGCTCAAACCACTGGTGAAAGGTAACCCAGTCATATTTACTCGCAACAGGTTTGCCCTCAATATCCTTAAGCCACTGAAGCTTGTGGCGCATAGTGCGCTTATGGCCGGAAATATAGTGTTCTCTTACCTCAACAACCCCCCTTTCTTTATCAATAACGACCCTCTGCCCGTCATAAACACCTCCCGACGCGTGACTATGTCCATTCTCAAAGGCAAGGTCCTGTCCGATAAAAACAATGGGGTCACAGCCGAACTTGACGCCCATGTCAAAAATGGCCGTAGTTACAGACCCTCCTATTGATACAAAGGAGGAGCTTCCCCAGAGGCTTGCCTGCTCGAGGCTGAGGGCTATATAGGGGCTGTAAAAGATAAATTTACCGCTGGCCTCTCTACGGAACATTGCCGGGTGAGAGACCTCTGATAAGATGAGACGAATCTCTCTATCGGGCTCGCCGCCGTCAAAATACTCGTCAAGGTCTACCTTTTCCCCGGCTATCACGGCATGGGGGACAACGCCTAACTTCAAGAGGCTCTTATAGGCCGTAATGGCCGATACTATAAAGGCCTTGTCTTTTATTTCCGCGAGGAGGGCGGCGTTTTTACTGAGAGACGGCCCCGCGCCTACGATGATCATGGGAATTCCCTTTAACCTCTCCGTAAGGACGTCTACTGAGGGATAAGTAAAGAATGACTCTAGATTGGAAAAATAATTTTTCAGCCAGTCCACCCTTGAATCTATCTCCGTCTTTATGCCGACCTTCTGCGAGGTATGGGCGTTCTCTATCTTAACCATGAAATCCCTTAGCTCATGGGGAAAGGTCAATCTGTAAGGCATGGTATGGTAGCCTATGATATTATCGAAGCCCTCGGTAAAGCGCTGAATCCATGAGACAAAAGGCCCTATATAATTGGCAAGGAAAACATTCTGCCCCTTCAGCTCAGAGCTAAGGTCTATTTTTTCCAGCACGCCTGTAAGTATCTCCATGGAAGGCTCGAAAATAAATATCTTTTTTGTCTCCAACTTCAAAAGGGTGCGAAGCAGGTAGCCGCAACCAAGGCCGAAGAGGGCCACACAGTCCGCTTTTTTGTTCATTATCTCCTCTGCCTGCAGGGATGCCTCCTTCCATGGCCCGTAAGCGCTATTAAAGAGACGGCCCTTGAAGCGCAGTACAAACTCTTTATTGGCGGCCCGCTCGACAGAGGCCCTCTCGCCGCTAAAGGCACGGAGCCTATCGGCGAGGATACTGTCTTTTTGCGCGATTACATCGTAGTTTTTCTCGAATATACTCATCTCAACTCCCGTCTCTTAAGGGGGTCACGCCGGACCCTTGGCCCTTATGATAAATGTTACTTCATTGCTTCCGCGCCACAGCCAGTACGAGGTATCATCAAGCTCTCCCGCGGAATGATAGAGGCGAAGGAAAAACTTGTCACCGGATTCCCTGTAATTTATCATGGGTACAGTGTGTACAAAACGCCTCTCCGAGCTGATGATAAGACTTTTCTCTGTATCGCCAAAGGCCACCCATCCCTCTGTGGCTCCGAGGCATCCCGATGCCGAGATGGCCGGGCTCACGGGCTCGTCGTGAGAGAGCCTGTGCCCCTTCAGATAAAACCTCTCAGGCCCCATTCCGCCGTTTACCGTTTCAAACCAAAGCTCATCTACATCAAATGCCTCGGGCATGAAGGTAAATATGCCGAGACGGAGGCTTGAGGCCTGAAGGGCCGGGGCCTTTATCTTGTAAGTAAGGGAGAATTCCGCCCCGCGGCGCGGAATATGATAAGTCTTTTCAAGGAGGCCTATGGGTGTCTCGATGTCCGAGGAGATACTCAGCCCGCCGCTATCTTCCCTGATAGTGTGAGGCGCGGGGCAAAGATCCGTAGTCTTTACCCCGTCCCGGCTCGTATGTATAAGGTGGCCGGAAAAAAAATCCGCGCCGAGTTCAATGGAATCAAAATACCCGTGGCCGAGGGTGCCGAGTAGAGCTTTATCCGAAATCCCCGGAAAGGACGCCGAAGAAAGGGCCAGCCCCCTGTCTTTTAATAGGGTCAGCTCCACTTCTTGTGCGCGGATAGTCACCCGCCTTTTATCATCGTCCACCTCAAGTGCGTTAAAGCCCCTGACAGACTGCCCCGGCCACGGCCCTCTGCAAAGACCCGCGCCGCATAAGACCATGCCCGCGGAAGCCCTCTCTTTTGTAACGCTGAATACTTCGGAAGGGCGGAGCGCTTCGGTCACATCAAGCCCTGCCTCTCTCAGGAGGCGTTCCGTCTCAAGACTCAGCCACCCCATGGATTCGTTAAAGTACCGGAGCTTGTCGTCGCAGGTATTTGTCCTGAAATCAGAGCCCCAGAACTCGCAGAGTTTTTCACGTAATATATCTTTTTCTTTTACGCCTCCATCTCTGAAGATTGCCTCAAGCCTTTTATACAAAGTATGACACCGCGCGTTTATATGGGCGCTGTCCCTTCCCGTTACAGACCACCTGACGGGGTTATACCTCTCCTGCTTCTTGGAGACCACGGGGGTCTCAACGGACTCAAGTCTCATGGGTCCGGCAGATGGGTCTGGCTTGAATTTATTTAAAATTTCCTCAGGTGTTAAGAGGACGAATCTCTTCTCGTCCATTATCCCCTTTAACAGCTCCCTTACCCTCTCAAAGTCGCCTCGCGGAGACTCCCCTCTGCCGGGGCAAAAATCAAAGACCTCGGCATCGTTGGAGTAGGCGACAAAGGCCCTCTCCTCGCCCTCTTCATGATGGGAGAGAAGATAATCCATATATTCTTTTTGTGAAAACTCGCCGTGAACGCACCGACTGAACTTCTGAAAGGCGATGGAGTGAGACCAAAGGAGCCCTATCTCCTCACCGGGCGACCTTCCCGCGGCCCTCTGAGGAGAGTACAATCTTTGATTTGAAAAATTCTTATGACGGCATGAATTATTCCAGTCCATGATAATGGTCTCGTAGCCGGCCTCTTTATAAAGGCCTACAAGCCCCGATGAAAAAGTCTGCTCGTTTACAAGGGCAATGCTCGGGGCCCTGCCAAGTATCTGCTCATAGTACTTATTGCCGAGCCTCAGGTTCCAGCGGTTCACCTCTGCCGGTATCAGCGGCATTATGGATTGGGCGTAACCCGAGCCGATGAAACTCAGCCTCTTCGCCCCCCATAAATCGCTGAGCCTCCTTGTGAAATCAGGCTCAAGTTGATGAACCTGACGAAGGGTCCATGCGCTCATCTCTATACCAATGGGAAGCCCCTCCCCGGCTAACTCAAGCAACGGACGATAGCACCTCTTGATAACCGCCCTGAACTCTTCTCTCCCTATAAGCGAGAAGGCAAGGTTGCAGTGAAAAAGAGCGTAAAGAGACAACCCCGCCATCTTATAATCCCCCCGATAAAAAGCCCTGTATCACGGATAGCTCTCCTTCATCTTAAGTAGATCGTATTTTATGAACATGCCTGATGTCTCAAAAAGGACGTTCATGAAAATGGGCCTCTTTCGCCGCCAAACGTCGGCTATATAATGCGGGGCATGTGCAGGGTTGGACTTTATAAGGTGATGAGTCCTGTCGGCTTCGACTATTGTCTCGATGTAACCTGCGGTAAAATCCCCTGTCGTGATATTGGGTTTTACCACCTCAAGCCTATCGTAGCTGAAGCCCTCGGCGAATAGCCCCTCGCTCTCACACCTGCCGAAGAGCTCCGTGCCGGGCAGGGGCGTAGCGATATAAATCTCTCTGCTATCAAAGAGACCGCTGTAGTTCGCCATGTAGAGCGACCTTCTGATGTCTTTTTTAGTCTCACCGGGAAGTCCTATGACAAAGGTCCCCGTAAGAAAGACGCCCTGCTTCTTTGCGTAGCGAAGGACCTCCATGGCCCTTGTAAGCTTAAGGGGTTTTTTAACAACCTTTGTAAGCACGTCCTGCACGCCGGACTCTATGGCAAAACCCATTGAGACGCATCCTATCTCCACGAGTTTATCTATAAGCTCCTCGTCCATGCACCAGAGGGCAAGAACCATGAAGTGTATCTCAATATTAAAGCCCTGCCTCTTGAACTCATCGCAGAACTCCTTTGCCCGCGCCCTGTCATGGGTGAAGTTGTCGTCTATTATCATGAGTTTTCTTATCTTGTATGTATCTACAAGAAACCTTATCTCACGAAAGACCTCGTCAAGCTTTCTCGCCCGGAATTTTCTTCCCATGGTCCTGTGTACTGAGCAGAAAACGCATGTGCCGGCGCATCCCCGCGTTGTAAGAACCGTGGGCATGGCCTGCGGCTGACCCCAGGTGACTTTTTTGGGTTTATAGAAGCTGGAATATTTTTCGTATGGAAAAAGATGCCACGCCGGAAAGGGCAACGAATCGAGGTCTTTAATAAAAGGTCCCTGAGCGTTACTTACCACAACGCCGCCATCTCTCCAGACAAGGCCCGGCACGGCACTATAGGCAAGAGGCTCGCTGACATCCTTATCATTATCCTCATTACTGCCGCTACTCTTTTTGCTCTCCTTGCCGCAATCGCAGTCTTCACAGCCCCCGCAATCCCCTTCCATGGCGGCAAGAAGGGCGGGAAATGATAGCTCGGCCTCACCCTTCAGGACAAAATCTATGGCCTGGTTTTCCATAACCTCCTCTGCCATGGAAGTGGGGTGATTGCCTCCCGCCACCACTACGGCAGACGGCAAAAGCTCCTTGACGAGTCTTGCCGTCTCGTTCATGGAGCCGACCATTACGGAAAAATTACAGCTTATGCCGACAAGGTCCGGTTTGAACTTTAAAATCCTCGCGCCAATCTCTTCCATGGGGATGCCTACATCCACATAACCGCCGCGCAGAGGCGCATCTCTATCGAGGCCCTCTGTCTGACAATCGAGTATTGCTACAGTGTAACCTTCGACCTCAAGCACGGAGGCAAGATAGAGGATACCCATGGGCGGATAGACTATGCGCTGGCCCGAGGTGGCTATCTTCATATTAGGCTGAAGAAGGAGTATTCTCTTTATCATCACCGCGCCATCCTCATGGGTTTTTCAGTTATTATTTTCACAGCGGAGATGGCATCGCTTGCCCGGGCCACGGCCTCCTCTCTTGAGCGCCCTGATGTGATAACCATCCCGGCCCGGGACGGATGCGAGACCATGGGAGAGATGGTATCGCCTTCTCTCACATGCAGTCTCATCATCTCAAGCCCGGCCATGGACTCAAGGCCCGATTTTCGGCATACCTCTTTAACGAGCCCTTCTTCGGGGAACCAGAACCTCTGCGAGATGAATTTGGTGAATTTGGGGTTGTAATCCGCTACAGATACTTTTATGCCCAACGCGAGCAGTATGGCCGCCTCGACAATATCGACGCCCGATGAGAGGGGTATGGTGTGAGTGCAGAAATAACCGCCGCTCAGCCTCGGCGCGGCCTCTATGATGACGGGGCCTTTATCGCTCAAGACGATATCGCCTTTTATGGTCCAGTCATCAATGCCAAAGGCACGCGCCGCGCCGAGTATCAGCTCGTTGAGGGCCTTGAGTGTCTGCTCTTCAAGACGGGCCGGAAGGTCGCCGCCGTTTTCTATGACATATGGGGCGAACCTCTCGATATACTCGTAATTTCTCTCAGATAATCCCGGTGTGGCCACGGTCCCCCCGGCCACAACGGACTCTGTGCTGAGTTGTATCCCGTCTATCCATTCCTCGACCATTACAGCGCCTGATGGCGCGTTCTTTTTTGCCTCAAAAAAGGCCCATCCGCAGTCAACATCCTTCGTAAGCCGAATTACACCGCGCGCGCCCCGGCTGTCAACGGGTTTTACAACAAAGGCCTTGGCCGAGCCGCGTGTAAGGGCCTTTAAATCGTCAGGGCCGTTTATCATGGCAAACCACGGCACGGCCAGCCCCATATCCTTAAAGGCCATCTTCATAAGAAACTTGTTGCCTGCAAGGAGCGCCGAGCGGGGTGAAGGCCCCGGGAGCCCCAGGGCATCGGCCACGAGGGCAACGGTTCGGGGCACATCGGCGGCCGCCGATATAACGCCCGCTATACGCCTGTTGGGGTCCGTGGAACGGGCAAGCTCCAGGGTCTTTTCCGCGTCGTATGTGCTGGCGATAATTGCCTCATGGGCAAGGGCAAGGCCCGGGGCAGACATATCGCCGTCAGATACAAGGACATAAAGGCCCATATCAATTGCCTTCTCAATGATGGGCAGGGCCTCTACGCCCCCTGATATTACAAGTATTTTTTTCCCTGCTACATTCACGGACATACCACCACCTTTACGGCCTTTGTCTGCTTTTTATGGAAGGCGATATCAAAGCCCTCCATAATGTCTTCAAGGCTCACTCTGTGGGTTATCAGCCCCCGCGCCTCTACCTTTCCAGAGGCAAAATGGGCAAGGGCCATATTAAAGTCTTTCTTTCTGTAACGCTGAGCGCCCCTTATCTGAATCTCCTTCTCTGTAAGGTCCTTGAGGTTCATGCGCGGCGTATTGTAGTGCACGCCTGATAGGACCATTATGCCTCTGCCCGCAAGGGCCTCTATGGACAATGTAATGGAGTCGCTCCCAAAGCCTCCCGCAGTCTCAAAGACCACATCAAAGGGTCCCTTGTCACGCAGTCCCGAGGCGGCGTCTTCCGGGTCCATGGCCCTATCCGCCCCCATGGACAGGGCGTGTTCTCTCTGGTAAGGGTATCTGCCAAGCACGCTCACAGACGAAGCCCCCTCAAGACAAAGGGCCTTGACGGTAAGCAGCCCCAGGGTGCCGCAACCTATTACGAGCGCCCTTTTACCTGCCATCCTCCCTGCCACGGATATGGCGTGCAGGGCGTCGGCAAAGGGCTCGACGAGCACGGCTTCCGTAAAACCCATTCCCTCAGGTATCTCAAAGACATTGGAGGCAGACAGGGCCACCATATCGGCAAACCCGCCGGGCCGGTTAAAACTAACAAAAGTGGAGTTCTCGCAGAGATTATCGCGGCCGCTCCTGCAGGGACGGCACCTCATGCATGGCACAAGGGGAGACAGGCACACGCGGGCACCCCGCTTAAGACCCCTTACACCGGGGCCAAGCTCCGCGACGACGCCGCTTATCTCATGGCCCGCCCAGTACATGGGCACAGGAGGATCCCTGTGAAAAATATTAAGGTCGCTCCCGCATATACCGCATGCCTTTATAGAGACAAGGACCTCGTTCTTTTTAATCCCCGCGAAGCTACATCGCCTTATGCCAAGCTCCCCGGGTCCCTTAAATACGGCCGCCCTAAGCTCCAGCGGCCTTTCTGATATCTTCTCTAAAGGCATGCTCACGACCCGGCACCTCCTCCCAGTCTTTTAAAAACTTCTCAAGGTCCATATCCGTCATATTGTTAAGGAGCATCTTCTCAAGCACTACAAAGGGCACGGTGGCTATCTGAACACCGGCCCTTGCTATCTCCACTATCTGATGAGGGTCACGGATGCTCGCGGCGATGACCTCCGTCTCCGTATCATGGTGCGAAAAGGCCTCCATAAGCTCACGTATAAGTCCGAGCCCGTTATAGCCCCTGTCCTCAAGCCTGCCTATAAAGGGGCTGATGAAAGTAGCCCCGGCCATGGCGGCAAGCAGGGCCTGCGTCGGAGAAAAGATAAGGGTAAGGTTCGTCTTTATGGACTCTCCGCGGATAAGGTTCAAGGCCTCCATGCCGGCGGGATTGGCAGGAAGCTTAACCACGACGTTGCGCGAAATCTCGGCGAGCCTTCTGGCCTGATCCGCCATTGGACCGGCCTCTCGCTCCACGACCTCAAGGCTCACGGGATTGGGATAAACAAGCTCGCATATCTCTCTCGCAAGGGAGAGAAAATCTCTTTTCTGCCTCGCGATTATAGATGGATTTGTCGTTATACCGCTTAACACCCCCCACGACTTTGCCTTTTTTATCTCTTTAATATCAGCTGTATCGAGAAATAACCTCATAAGAGTCCTCCTTTTTTTTAAACAAAACATCAACCGTCCTCATGACGGAGCTTCCGCCTTTCAATCAAATGTTATGATGAATTTACCGCCCTTCTCCCGAAGAGATTCAACGGCAAGGTTTATATCGCCAAGGCCGTATGTCTCCGCGCGTGAGGCATTAAGGTCAAGCAGTCCCCTCTTGTAAAAATCAAATACCATGGGCATATCCCTTTGGGGATTTGATGAGCCGTAAAGCGAACCAATGAGCCTCTTCTCAAGATGAAAATCAACGGCCTTAAGCCCTATCTTCAAGTTCGGATGAGGGGCGCCGACCATTACAACCGTTCCGCCCCTTCTAACGGCCCCCATGGACCTTTCTATAGTCTCCTTTGAGGCCACGCAGTCAAAACATATATCAACGCCCATACCTGACGTATGCCTCTCCATATCAAAAGATACGATACTCGGCGCATAGTAATCCGCCGGCAGGGCCTTCCACTTCTTTTCATCTTTTTCAATGAGGATAATCCTGCCCGCGCCCCTGAGCCTCAGGGCCTGCAACAGGGCCGCCCCAACACTGCCGCCTCCAACCACCATAACAGTGGCGTTGCTCTTAAGGTATGGCCCGGCAGTCCTGAATACGGCTCCAATGGCCGTTACAACAGAACACCCCGTTGCCGCGCTAACGTAGAGAGGCAGGGCCTTCGGGGTGGGCACACAACTCGTCTTGTGTACAACGGTATACTCGCTAAAAGACGATACGCCGTTAAAGTGATATATTTTCTCGGCCTTCCCGCCCCGAAACCTCGTAGTCCCATCGGGGAGAAAACCCCTGCCTCGCGGCCACGCCACGGTATGACAGAGATGCGACTCACCGCGCTCGCAGAAATAGCATCTCCCGCAATAGGCGGCCCAGCTCAGGGCCACGGTGTCTCCGCTTTTGAATCCAATGACATTACGGCCCGTATCCACCACCGTGCCTGCACCCTCGTGACCGAGGACAAGGGGCATATTGTATCTTGTATGCCCTGTAATGGCGTTAAGGTCGCTCCTGCAGAGCCCCGCCATATCCATCTTCACAAGGACCTCATCGGGTCCCGGCAGGCCCACCTCTATCTTCCTTATAACCAGTGGAGCGTCCTTTTTTTCCAGCACGGCCGCCCTTGTCCGCACCTATGCCTCCTTTTTAGCAACTACGTTATATGACGCGGCCGAGAAACACGGGTCCCGCATGGCTGTAAGGCCGAAATCATCGACATCCCATTTTGTTATATCCTCAGCCGCCTTGAAAAGGGCGAAAGAGTCTTGGCACTGTCTCGCTGTACGAAGCCTTTTCTTTATCTCATGGCCCTTTACGTAGGTAAGATAGCTTTTCTCTATCACCTCAAAACCGGAGTTCTTGAGCATGGGCATCATAGCCGCCTCTCCGAGGCCCTGTATGTGCCACGGCCAGATAGCATCGCCTATGAGCGCGGCCTCGGCCTCGCCGCGCCGCTCCGCCGGGCATACCCGGTAAGGGTAATAATCCTCCTCAGGCGTGCTGAGGACGAGCGTGCCGCCGGGCTTCAGCAGAGACTTGACGTCCCGTAACAGCCCTTTCGGGTCTTCCACATGCTCTATGACGTCCATTAAAAAAATAGTATCAAACTCCCCGTAAGACCCCTTTAAATCCGAGGCCTCGCCGCATACAGCCTTCAGGTTCGGCGCGATGGCGGCCCATGTTCCCATCACAAAGTCCGTGGTCTCAGCCGACCTGTCAAGAAAGACGACCTCTTCGGCGAATTTTGAGAGTAGATAGGACCCGTACCCAAGCCCGCCGCCGATATCAAGGACCCGCGCGCCGCGGGCCGGACCTATCCCGTATGCGTACTTCATGAATATCTCAAGGTCATGGCCGAAGCCCTTGAGGATGCCGAGGTTCGGCCGCTCCCCCGAGACCTTCAGCGTATCCTCCATGGGGGAAAGGGTATGGATAATCTCGGCGAGAACCGCGCGAATCGTAGCGATTTCAGCCGCCCATGGAATAGAGCTATCGGGCATCTTAACTTCATTAAGGGAGCATGTTGTCTCGGGGAGGCTCTCTCTCACGTTAAATAACGATGAGTTGACGGCAAGAGCCTCGCCCGCTATGATGGAGCCGAAGAGAAAGGCGTTGGCCCTGAAGGTATTAACAGGGAAATATGAGGTATCGTAAGGGTTTATCGCCTTATTTCTCATAAACGCAAGGGAGGCGGGGTCTTTCAGGCCGCCGTAGTACTCCTCGTCAAGGACATATACCTTTCTGAACGCATACTGCCCTATAAGATCTCCAAAGGTCTCCCTCTGCTTCTCAAGTATCAGTAAATCCACTGCCTTGCCGCCCTCCCTGCCGAAGACATACTCAACAAGCGGGATTGCCACGGGAAGTGATTCCGGCAGCATTACTATTACCTCCCCCATTACCCCTCCTTTTATCCTTTTATTCCGACTCTCCCCTTGACTCCATAAATCACGAATTCCCTGCCTATATTATGAGACGCCATAAGGGCGTACATCTCGTCCTTAAAGCCCTTGAGCCCGGGGTCGGTCAGCATGATGTCGAGCCTTGTTCTCATTTTATGACACTCCCTGCCGAGGGCATCGTCACCTACGTAGTCCTTACCCATGAGGAGAAAAAAATCCATTGGAAAGGTGGCCCTTACGCGAGCTATGGAAAAACCCGCCCTAATCAATAAGGCCTTCATGCTCTCAAAGGAAAAATAATTGATGTGATGAGGCACGGATATCCAATAGGGCTTATGACCGAGCCTTCTGCGTAGCACCTTCTGTACGGGGCTGAAGTCATTTGGCGAGACGGCGCATACAAGACCTCCGTCGTCAAGGAGTCCATATACATCCTCAAGGACGGCCAGCGGGTCGGCTACGTGTTCAAGGACCTCGGAGATATGCACGGCATCATAGGCAAGGCCCTCTTCCCCCATGGTCCTGCCATTGAAAAACCCGTTGATAACATTTACACCGAGGCCTTTCGCATGGGCTGAGGCCTCTTTAGATGGTTCCACGCCGAGGCATCGCCAACCCCTCTTTGCCGCCCTCTTAAGAAAAAAACCCGGCCCGCATCCAACGTCCAATAATCTCTTCTTGCCGCCTGAAAGCATTGATTCAAATCCATCGAGGCGTTCGTCATAAACAACATTCCACCACTCTCTGTCCTCGCGCGCGTATCGGATAAAATCAGGCTTTTCCAGAGTGAAGTACTCATCCCTGTAGATCCTATCAAGCTCCTCAGGCGGAGGCAGTGGTAAAATATGCGCAAAACCGCACTCCAGACAATCCACTACCCTGTAGCCCTTATGGGCTCCCAATGACGGGCCATTGTGAAGCCTCTCTACGGCCATCGCGGTGTTATCGCCGCCTCTCATGAGCGTGCCCTCCGTCCATAGAGTTCCGCGATGATTGAGGCGATTCTCCATGCGCCCCTCCCATCTGTAAGCCTCGACGCCTTCGACGAGACCTCGCGCCAGTACCATGCGTCCTCAATAAACCTCGTGGCCGCGCCTCGTATCAGCTCATCGGAGACGCCCCCGTAAAAACCGAGAGACACCCCTGCATTGAGTTTTCGTAGCGCCGCCAGGTCCTTCTCATCATCTCTGTAATTGGATATGATAATCGGCGGCACACCCATAAAGGCAAGCTCGTAGACCGTAGTGCCAAGGGCCGTGAAGGCGATATGCGATGAGGCCATAAGAGGGGCCATATCCTTAACCTTATGGCGGAATGTAATATTTTTTAATGTTTGAAAGGACTCCATTGTCTTCGTAAAGGCGTAATCCGGGCCAAGGACAACGGTAATCTGAATGTCTTTCAGCCCTGAGAGGGCCTTAAGCACCTTGAGCGTAATGTTATTGGCATCGCACCAGCCCATGGTCACAAGAATCTGCAGGGGCAGGGTGTGCCTCAGCGCCTTCATGGCCTTTTTTGCGCGAAAAAAATTCTCTCCCACTATTACGAACTTACTGCCCGCGTAGAGGCCTTTGGCCTTGGCCCCTGCCATGAAAGCCGAAGGCGTTATTGAGCGGTCCGCTACTCGTGAGGCATTTGTCTCATTATCTATGATAAGGACTCGTGAGCCTTTTTTCTTGAAGGACTCCACATACTCCGAGACATCCTCCTCCATATCCATTACCACGACACCGGAAGGTTCCTCTGCAAGAGCAGGTCTGCCTTTTCTGTACCTGCACCAGTTGAAACCGTTTTCTTCCACAAGCTCAGTCGCGGAGCTCTCGTTATCAAATAAAAAATACACGGGCATATCCATCTCTTTCAGTGCGCGCGCCACATTCAGGCTTCTCATCACATGGCCCATGCCCCTTGGGCCGCCTCCTTTCGCCAGGATCTTCACATACTCGCTCATGCCGTCAACTCCTCCCTCATGGGCCGGGCCATGGC